>NZ_JHUS01000038.1:0-30833 GCF_000691465.1 Geobacillus sp. CAMR5420 | reverse complement strand
AGACATGAACCTCCTTGTGGATAGTTGGTGGTACATCTATTCTAACCAAGGAATCGGGTTCATGTCTCCTTTTTTGTTTAGTTGTTAATTTATGTCAGTGAATTTGCTCATCTACAGACCTAAATTATAAAAAGCCTTAAAAAATAAAGGAACGTACATATTAGTCATGTATAATATGTATGCTCTTTTTATCTTTTACTAAACTAAACACCCGTTAGTTCAAGAAGTTTACTTTTGAAAATCTGCTATATTCCAATTCATTTTAGGATTAACTGTATCCATAAACTTCTTAATTTGTTCTTCACTTAAATCTTTTTCACCAGTCGAATTTTTCGCATATGATACAAGTTCCCAAGTTTCATCATAAGGTTTCTTCGGTGCTTTCCACCTAATGCTAAATGTATAATCAACGCCATCAATCTTTACTTTCATAATCAATATATCGCCAAGAAGTATAAACTTACTCATTTCCATTTTTATATACCACCTACTTTTGTGTATTTACAGGAGAAAAAGAAAGATTGCAACTACGGGCAGAATCTTTGAATAAGAATATTTTTTTATGGTTCACTAATCCCCATTGCCAATAGCAAAAGAAAAGCAATGGCCAAAACCGCTCCATTTCCTATCAAGCTGATAATTGGCAGAAAGAAACGTTTCGTCATCAACCACGAGAACACAGCGAATAAAATACCAATAATTGATAAGATGCCATAAATTGTGATCACGAAATAAACATCAGCATCTGGACCTCTTTCAACATAGAAAATAATGATACTTATGATTACAGGAAACAAAGACGTGACACCTAATATATTTCCTACTTTTTTCTTGTCTAACACTATTACCCCCACCTTTTTGTTGATAATAACTTTTTGAATCATAGCCACCCATGCTGCATTTCGCGGCACTACAGATGATGGAAGTTCATTCGTTCTTCCATGAGAGACAACCATGCCGCATCTACACAGCACCATCAGAAGAATGAAAATATTAAGAATGATGTCTCTTTTTGATTCCTTTTGTGGCAGAAGTATCAATTCTTTTTTACCTTACTGTTTCTTTCTCAATGTGTGTTAAAATGGCGATTTCGACGATGAAGATGCACCTGAATGCATGAAAGTTGGGCAGAAACAAAAACGAAAATGGCGGCATATTGCTTTTGAATCTTGGCTCGATCTGTAGTAAAATGAAAGTGCTCTTGCATGGGGATTCTCCTTTTCAATGTTTGGTCGCACTTTCATTTTAAGGAGATCCGCAGGCAAGGGCTATTTTTATGCTTGATCAAGTTTATCTAGCACCACGGGTAGAGAAAGGAACGTCACGATTCCCTCTACTCCCCCCTCGACTCGCTGCAACCGCAGCGCAGTGAAAAGCAGAAAACTATATGTAGTTCAATATTTCACGAGGCGCAAAGTTGTCGATTTTCTGCAATTCGTCTTTGCTCCACCATTTGAGTCCTTTCAGTGTGTCTTTTTCGTTCTTTGTCATATGTTCGATAGACAACACCGTATCGGATTGGATCGTAACGTGATAATAAATTTCCCGGCTAATAAAAGAACCTTGTTTTCCTTCAATCCATACATCCAGTTGGAATATGGGGCCACCGAGAAGATCAACCACTATGCCTAGTTCTTCGTATAATTCCCTTTTTAAAGCTTCAGCTGGGGTCTCGTTTTCTTCAATGCCCCCTCCTGGAGTAACCCATAACACTTTGTTCCCTACTACATCCCGAAATTCAAATTGCTGAAGAAGAATTTCGTTTCGCTCATTGATGATCACTGCTCTAGCACATTTGCGTATCCTCATCGGGCGCTCCTTTCCAGATCTATTTTACAGATGCAGCCGGCCATGACTGCCGAACTCGGGTTTCATAAATGGCCCGAATTCGAACGTCCATGATGGGAAAACTCCTTCTTTTCTTTGTGTGTCAAAGATTCATATTTATTGATAAAAAAACTAACTAAGAGAATCATAAAATAGAATAATTCCTACCCCGCCCTTCAATCTGATCCTTGTATCCGATCAGTGTGTTCTTCATGGTATTCGGATAGCCTGTCTTGAGTCTAAGCTCTTTTAGAGGCATCGCTGGATTCTCAACCATGATCTTTTGAATTCGTATTATTTCTTGTGAATCATATGCTGCTTTATAAGCCATAAAAGGTGATACATAGTCGCTGATATTGACAAAGGTGAGTTCTTCGTGTCCCGTCCATTTATATAGTTTGATTTGCTGTTGAAACTTCATTAAGTTATTTCCTTCAATAAGGAACCGGTATATTAAATCACTTTTTATCTTGGCAGTATTGGACGATTCAAGATAATTTTGTTCCAACAAAAATATAACCATCCCCATAAATGTATCCACTATTTGCAAAGGTATTGATTTAACAGAGTTTTGAGAAAGAACATTAACAACGCGGTAATTTTTATTGCGATAAGCCGAATGTGCATTCATCTGTTCAATGATTTTCGTTTCAAGAAAAAGCTTATCATACTCATCATTCTGGTCTACCTTAATCTTCACCTTAATCGTTCCAGATTCTTGACTTGATAAATCCCGAGTCATTCCATAAAATAATCTTTCCGGTATTTTGATATATATAAATTGAAATAAAGGTTTTCTCCCGTTCCACGGCGAATAAATACAAAGAGAAAATAGGGGAACGGAGAGAAAATATGATGCCAAATCACAAAGACGAGATCGAAAAGTTGTCCACTGCCATGAAAGAAGCAAAAAGTAAACGAGCATATGAACGCTACCAAGCGATTTATCTTCATTTGCAGGGATATACCAAAGGAGAAATCGCAACGATTATTGGTCGATCCAAGAAAACTATTTATAACTATATTCATGCCTACGCCCAGCGCGGTCTTGATGGACTGGAGATGAAATACTCACCTGGCGCCCCACGTCGATTGACCCCTGAGCAGGAAAAAGAGCTGGCTTTGATCATTGAACATCAGCTCCCCGTAGATGTGGGATTCGAAGCAAAATATAATTGGACGCTTGCGATAATCGCTGAACTCATTCAACAAAAGTGGGGGCCAACATACACGCTTCGCGGAACAAGTGACATTCTGCATCGGTTAGGGCTAAGCTATACGAAACCGACCTATACACTAGCCAATGCCGATGAAGAGAAACAAAAAGAATTCGTCGAAATCACCTTCCCTGAAGTAAAAAAAACTGGTAGATGGGAACATCGCCCATGTCCTCTTTCAAGATGAGTCGATGATTCGTGATTACCAAGCGATTCAAAAAACATGGTTTGTCAAAGGAAAACAACGAATCATTCCGACGTTTGGAAAACATCAAGGGCTGAAGCTGATTGGCACGTTGAACTACGAAACAGGGGAAGTGTTTTGCATCGAAGAAGAACGCTATGACGCGGAAACATTTCTTCGATTTCTTCAACTTGTGTTAGAACGCTATCCCACAGGCAAAATAGTGATGATTTTAGATAACGCTCGAATTCACCATGCCAAACTCATTCAGCCATTTTTAAAAGAACACGAAGATCGGTTAGAGCTCGTCTTTTTGCCACCATACAGTCCGCAATTGAACTTGATTGAAGGGCTATGGAAATGGCTAAAATCAGACGTGATTTACAACGTGTTCTATTCGAGTGTGCAAGAAATTAGAAAGAATGTCCAAGCCTTTATTCAGCGAATCAACCAGAAACCAGAACAAACGATCGATCGTTTGTGTGTTCAGTTGTAAATCTTTAATTCAACTTATATAGAATAAGTTTCTTAGTTCAGTCGCCGTTAATCCGATTTTCTGTGCCGCATACAAAGCATCCCTATTATTAACGGTTAGAATATTAATCTGTACATTCTCATTAATAACCGTATGAAGAGTTTGAAAATATTTCTTGACAAGGTTGTCTTTCGTATACTCTCGAAAATGAAGTTCACTAAAAGAATTACACTGTTTAAAGATGTTTCGAACTTGCTTAACAACCCTTGCCATTGCGGCATCGGTTCCTCCGTAAGCCCCATAGTAAGAATAGTTAGCGTTAAACTGGTCGAGTTTATTGCTCTCATCAAAATAGATTAAGTAGTGCATATTTAAAGTAAACTCCTTTACTTTCCATACATAAATTCATTTTGTGTTGACTAAAACACGTTTATACCTTACAATCATAAAAAGAAGGTGTTGTTTTCCCCGCCGCCGTTGGGCAGGGCTGATAACATCTCAACGTACGGAAGGATAGCTTTTCCCCGCCACCGTTGGGCAGGGCTGAGCTGTCTTTTTATTTTGACGTGAACGTTTGTCCTGTCCCTTTCCCTATGCTATTTGATCTTGATTTGATTCTGCCGCAATCATACTGAAAAACACATAATTTGTCAATAAAATACATACTATTCTCAAAGATTCTCCGAAGGCTCTTTTCTCTCTGCAAATCTCTGACACATAAGCATAAAAACAGGTAATTGAGCGCTCTAGTTTCCTTTCAACGAATCTTTCCCTTTTGATCCACAACAAGTCTAAGAAAGAATCCCTGGATATGAATATAAAAAAGCAGCTTGCCCCTTAAACGGACAAGCTGCTTTTTTGCTGGTTAAACCGTGACCGACTCTTTGGCTTGTTTCAAATGAATGTCAAAGCGGTCGGCGTTCATCACTTTCACCCAAGCGTTGATAAAGTCGCGGACGAATTTTTCTCGGTTGTCGTCTTGGGCGTAAAATTCCGCGTACGAACGAAGGATCGAGTTGGCTCCGAAAATAAGGTCAACCCGGGTGGCCGTCCACCGCACTTCGCCCGTTTTCCGGTCGCGGATTTCATAAATGCCGCTGTCTGTCGGCACCCATTCATAGTTCATGTCGACTAAGTTGACAAAGAAGTCGTTCGTCAGCACCCCGACGCGATCAGTGAAAACCCCGTGCGGGAGATCGCGATAGTTCGCGCCCAATACCCGCAGACCGCCGATGAGCACGGTCATCTCAGGTGCGGTCAACCCTAGAAGCTGCGCTTTGTCGATGAGCAATTCTTCCGGACCGACGCTGTACTCTTTCTTTTGATAGTTGCGGAATCCGTCGGCAAACGGCTCCAGTACGGAAAAGCTCTGGACGTCAGTTTGTTCTTGCGTCGCATCACCCCGTCCTGGAATAAACGGCACTTTGACATCAAAGCCAGCGTCGCGCGCCGCCTTTTCAACCGCCGCGCTGCCGCCAAGGACGATGAGATCGGCGATGCTGACTTTCTTCGGCAGCTCGCGCTGGATGTCTTCATAGACGGAAAGCACTTTAGCGAGCCGCTCTGGTTCGTTCACTTCCCAATCTTTTTGCGGCGCAAGGCGTATGCGGGCGCCGTTGGCTCCACCCCGTTTATCGGAGTTGCGGAACGTGCTGGCTGAGGCCCAAGCGGTTTTGACGAGTTCACTAACCGTCAGACCCGAGTTCAAAATCTTCGCTTTGATTTCTTCAATTTCGGCATCGCTCAATTCATAGTCGACCGTTGGAATCGGGTCCTGCCAGATGAAATCTTCTTCCGGCACTTCCGGACCTAAGTATCTCGTTTTCGGACCCATATCGCGATGCGTCAGTTTGAACCAAGCGCGGGCGAACGCATCCGCGAACTCATCCGGATTTTCATGGAAGCGGCGGGCGATTTTTTCGAATTCCGGATCAAAGCGAAGCGCCAGGTCGGTTGTCATCATCATCGTCGGAACTTTTTTCGATGGGTCTTCGACATCCGGTGCGAGATGCTCTTCTTTCGGGTCAACTGCCATCCATTGCCATGCCCCAGATGGGCTTTTCGTCAGCCACCAGTCATAGCCAAACAGCATATCGAAATACGACATATCCCACTTCGTCGGTGTCGGCGTCCACGCGCCTTCGATGCCGCTCGTGATCGTGTCGCGGCCTTTTCCTTTTCCGTATGAGCTGATCCATCCCAATCCTTGCGCTTCAATCGGAGCGGCTTCCGGCTCGGGGCCAACGTGGGAAGCAGGGCCTGCGCCATGCGCTTTGCCGAACGTGTGGCCGCCGGCGATCAAGGCGACCGTTTCTTCGTCGTTCATCCCCATGCGGCGGAACGTCTCGCGAATGTCGCGCGCTGCCGCTTTCGGATCCGGCTTGCCGTCAGGGCCTTCCGGGTTGACATAGATCAGCCCCATCTGCACAGCCGCAAGCGGATTTTCCAGTTCGCGATCCCCGCTGTAGCGTTCCGAAGCGAGCCACTCTTTTTCCGCGCCCCAATAAATGTCTTCTTCCGGATGCCAGACATCTTCCCGGCCGCCGCCAAAGCCGATCGTTTTGCCGCCCATCGATTCAATGGCAACATTGCCGGCCAAAATCATCAAGTCAGCCCAGGAAATTTTGTTTCCGTATTTCTTCTTGATCGGCCACAGCAACCGCCGCGCTTTATCCAAGTTGGCGTTATCCGGCCAGCTGTTTAACGGGGCAAAGCGCTGCGTGCCGGTCGAACCGCCGCCGCGGCCGTCGCCGATGCGGTACGTTCCCGCCGAATGCCACGCCATGCGAATGAACAGCGGGCCGTAATGGCCATAATCGGCCGGCCACCAATCTTGGCTTTCTGTCATCAGTTTGCGCAAATCTTCTTTGAGCGCCCAATAGTCGAGTTTTTGAAACTCCTCGGCATAATTGAACTCTTCATCATGAGGATTTGTTTTTCGGTCGTGTTGATGGAGAATGCTTAAGTTCAGCTGGTTCGGCCACCAGTCTTTATTGGTTGTTCGATTTGAGTTGTAGCTTGTGACGCTGCCATGATACGGGCATTTGGAAGTGTTGTGTTGGTTTTGGTTTTTCATTTCCTCTTCCCCTTTCCATATTCAAATATCACCATTATCTTTTCTAGTTGCTTTTTCTGCCAACTAGAATTGATAATGATTCGTACATTAAAATTATAATAAATTAATATTTAGTAGTAAAGGATAAAAAATATTTTTTGCATACAATATTTGTTTGCGGCTGGCGCTTGGCCAACGAAAAAGGAGAAGAGGTCAAATAAGCATGGAAACGGGTTCATTTCATAAAAAGGAGGATATACAACTGCTATGACAGCAACCAGTCCATCCATCCATGGGTTCGCTTTTGCGAAACCGCTTTATTCAAACGATTATGACGGCCGGGTTATTCATTCAAATCGACATTTGGATTCGCAACTTTGCGATTTTATTCATTCGGTCCATAAAAATCAGGAAAATGGCAAATAAGAGTTGGCACTCCTCTCTGATGCGCTTCTATAAGCATCCTATTCAGCTGCAAGCGAATTTTTCCTTTCTTGGTATGGGGGTTTTTCGGCGTATCCTCTGTTACCTTTCTCCCTGGGCTGCGCCCATAAACATAAATGTTGTCGACGAACACAACCTTTGCCCCATTCCCTTCCAAATGCGGCACGAGATCAGCCTGCCGCCTTTTTTTGTTAAAGCGCTCTTTTCAGGTTAGAATCAACGACCATCACTTTTTATTTACATATAACACGGGCTTTGTACTCTAACATCTGACGGAGTTGATGGAAAGATCATGCCACTGTTTCATATCGGTCATGGATGCGCACACGTCCCGTTTTTTCACGCCTTTTTTGGTTCAGACGAAGCTTCGATGCGTCCTTCTTAACGTATGTATTTTCGGCAAAGAAAAAATACAGAGTTTCGCAACGAAAAGTGCAGAGAATTACAACTTGACATGGAGCCTCTGGGGGCGTGATGAAAAAGCCAGGAAGCCAGCAATATCAAGGGCTGGCTATGCCTAAAAAGGCTATCACGCCCCCCTCTCCATGTAAAGTTGGCCTAAGCCAAATTCTCTGCAGATCTCTGCATTTTTATTTTGCAATAAACACGTATGGACAGAAAACATGAACAGGCATATGACCTGCCGAGACATTTGCCTCTCGTTTTACTGTACTTTGCCTTTGTCAGCTTTTATTCATGCAAGCTCTATTGCTTGGCTGAGAAACGTTTGTTCATCCCATGCTTGAAATAATGCTGCTGTCTTTCTCCTGTACGTCCACTTTCCTTGGACTATCAACTTTGGCGAAAAAATGCGGATTTTGCAGAAATTACACGAATAGCACAGGACAAGATGATTTTAGGACACATATATATACAGTACAAACAAGCTATATAGACATATATAGACAATGGAAAGAGATGAACGGAACAAAAGAAATCGGAAAAACGCGAAAGGAGTGATGTCTATTACATCAGCTATGGTCCTCTTTGCCTTTTTCTTTACGATCATGCTCATTTACTGGCACCCTAAAGGAATGAATGAGGCCATTCCTGCAACCATCGGTGCGCTAATCGTCATCGCCAGCGGAGCGGTGAACGCGTCTCATCTCATGGATATTAGCATCAAAGTAAGCGGGGCGGCCATGACCATCATTTCAACTCTTGTCATGGCACTTGTGCTCGAAAGCATCGGTTTTTTTCATTGGATCGCTTCTCTTCTTGCCCAGCGTTCCAATGGGTCAGGGATCCGGTTATTTTGGTACACCAACGCTCTTTGTTTTCTGATGACGCTTTTTTTAACAATGACGGCAGCATCATGATCACGACGCCGATTTTACTGTTGCTTTTAAACAGCTTTCAGCTGAAAAAACATCAGAAATTACCGTATCTCATCAGCGGGGCGTTGATTGCCACCGCCTCGAGCGCCCCGATCGGCGTAAGCAACATGGTCAATTTAATTTCATTAAAAATCATCGATATGAACTTATACATGCAGACAGCGATGATGTTTGTTCCCTCAGTGCTTGGGCTGTTGTTTTTGCTGGGGTTGTTGTTTCTCGTTTTTTATCACGATATCCCGAAAACATTGCCACCAATGGCGGTTCCTATTACTCCCCTCTCGTTTTTTCATCATCCTTTGCAGAACCGTTCTGCCTACGATGAGATGAAAGTATCGGAAAACAAAATGAAGATGATTCTTCTGTTCGTGCTAACCATCCGGTTGAGCCTGTTTGCCGCTTCATACATGCATATTCCCATTGAAGTGGTCGCGCTCACAGGATCATGGGTTGGCCAAATCGGAAGCAGAAGGGATCGAATTCTGTTTGGCGTTTTCGGTGATGCTTTGAACATGGTGCAGTGCATAATAAATGACGGATGACCCGTCCATAAGGGAAAGATAGTCGGATTGGGCATCAAGCAATTTACCGGTTTTGGATTCCGGACCTCCACGATAAATAGTGACGGTCTTCCCAATTAACGGCGCCAATTCATCGTTGGAGCGCGAAGGGATGGAATGGTCATTCATGCCATATAACGTCATATCTCAATAACGCCTCCCTGTTTTTTTATCCATAAGGGGTGTTCATACTGTATATATACGTATCCTGTAAACATTATGCATAGGTCCATCGCCTAATATGAAAAAATAAGAACCTAACATCACTCTCCGGAAATCGGTCTTGATCATGCATCCAAGCTAAAAGTAATTAACCTGATTTCTTTTAAAGCGTGGTGCCAAAAGGCTGACGTCCCGTTGCTCGTCATACCCACCCTCTTACATCATGGATGATTACACCATTTTATAGAAAAATAGTTATTAATCTTAATCATTTTTTTAAACATTATCATTTAATACAGTAGTACCAAATCTAAACTAGGAAAGGATGATAGACGAATGGTTTGTGTGTGCAATGGTGGATTGTTTCCCCAATTGTTCTTTACGCAGTCTTCAACGGATTTGCCCATTACCATTCCTCTGACCGGAACTGCCGTCACGGAAGTGCTTCGTTTGCAGCCGATTACGACGCTCAGCAGCGATCGCGTCAAGCTCGATTCGATGGTTGAGTTGGAACTGGCTGTTTTAGCCCTTCTATCCGGCGTTACTTTGACAGGGATCACCTATAGGCTGGAACGGTCAACAAACGGAGGAGCTTTTGTCCCAATTGCGTCACTTGATGTCGAATCCCTTCTACCCGTACTCTCAGTCGCTGTGAATACAACACTTTTCCCGAACTTGACATGGGTCGACACGCCAGGCGTAGGGACGCATGTCTATCGCATTGTCATTGAAACGAACGGGAGCATTTTATCTACCCTGTTAAGCGGCATCACAGCGGAAACTCGCGCCTTGAACGCTCTTGTTGTTCGCAGCGTATAACCCGGCAAAACCGGCTCAGCGAAAGGCGATTGCCCTCTGAGCCGGTTGTTTTTGCTTTATGGCGCGTAGGTCTTCAGGCTGTCAAGCATGGATGACAATATGGTTCAATGCTCGCACTCCATTAGGCAGCTGTTGGCAGAAAAAAAATCCGTCCGCTTTGTAAGTGGTCGAGATTTCACGCTTACCGACTTGAAATTGGAAATTAGAAAAAGAGAGCGTTTGCCCTGGCTCAATGCGTGACACATGAACCGGCTTTAGCCAAAATTCCCCCTTCTCTTCCGCGATGTTCTCTGCCTCCTCATTCATATATTGCCAAGCTTCCATGACAAGCGGATTGAGACGGCGATCGTATTGAATGCCGCCTCCTAACTTTGCCGATAACGCCACGTGTTCCTTCGGGGAAACCCGCAGGCAAATGTAAGGATGCTCTAATGGAGAAGATCCCAGATTGCGAATCACGAAGTTCCCCACAACCATCCCGTTCTGCCCCTCTGTCTTTGGAAGCAATAAGGAATACGTGAAATAGCAAACGACACAAATTTCATCAGACAACACCTGTTGAGGCAAACGCTTGATTTCCGCAACAGCTTGCTTCACCATGCGAAGCTCTTTCTCAATCGCTTGGATTTTCTGTTCCAACTCTGGAATCCGATCCATCATCCTTCCCCCTCCTGTGTTCTATGCATTCTATAGGTATGAAAAAAAGAGGAGAACATCTCCTCTTTTTTTCGCATAAAATGGAAACCTCGTTTCTACATAGCAGGAAACACAGCGGGGCATTGCGGCGGAAAGACATCCACCGGGCATTCTTCTTCGCAGATGATTTCCGGGCGCGGTTGGCAGAACCTTGCGGCAACTTCCAAAATGACTTCAAACGTCACAACGATGCTTTGGCAAATACGGATGGAAATATTGGCGGTAATGCTGTTTCCGCTTTGTGTAAACGCCCCGACGTGACAAGTATTAAAGGTGTTTTGCACAGCGTTGCAGCACACCGTTGTGCCTTCTGGAGCGCAAAGGATGACTTCCTCGCTGGTTGTGATTAACGCGGGGTTGCTGACGATGGTCACTTGAGCGCCCGTTGCGTTCGTTCCCGTTACCTCCAACACGACTTGAATCGTTTTGCTTAAGGTGACGGCTTGCAGCGTCACAATTTGATTGCCGACCGTGCACTCAATATCCCGGCGAGGGGCGTCTTCCCCACACTCCAACAATGTGACCGAACAGCTGACTTGGGAAACCGTGACTCCATCCAACGAACCGCTTGGGAATGTGAATGTGATGTCTTGCGCCAGCTGTACAACGTGTGTCGTCCAGTCATAGACTTTGCACACTTGAATGCACTCTGGATCAAATTGTTGAGCAAATTGCTCTAAATTGATAGGCATAGAACCAATCCTTTCTTTCATGAATTTTTGTCAGGCTACTCTATAGTATGATGGGGAGAAATACAAGTTATAGTAAAAACAACTATTTTTATTCATTTTTGAAAACAAAAATGATATGGTTCATGCATGAGCAAGCAGGGCACCCGTTTTTCGATATCTGCATATAATGGCTACCATGACATGCGGAAAAAGGTGATGGACATGAGCAAGGAGCAAAAAACCACCCAATTGCAGCAAAAAATCATCCATCTGAAATCAGAATTGGACAAATACAAAACACTGCTCGCTTCATTAGGCTCTCAAGAAGAATGGGAGCGTCTTCACATGGAAAAGGATGAACTCCAGGCGAAGCATGATGAACTCATCGGACAATGCCGCCGTTATGAAGAGCTGCTGTCCGAGCAAAAGAATGAGATCGAGCGCTTATCGGAAGCATTGAAAACAATGGAGGAAGAAAAAGAATGGCTGCGGCAGGAGATGGAGCAATGGAAAACAACATGCGCCTACTGGCAAGAACAAGCGGAAGCCAATCAAAAACACATCCAGTCTTTAGAAGCGACACTGAAGGCGTTTCAACAAAAGGAAATGGAATGGAATGAAGAACGAACAAAAACAAAAGAAAAAAATCGACTACGAAAGGACGGGACTCTTTCTTTTATGAACGAATCAATCGACTCATGGACATCTTGGTCAGAGAGAATGGAAAACGATTATAAGGTGATGAAGGAACAAATAGAGAAAATCGCAAAGGAGTTTCCAAAACTGCAAAACGCTTTAAGCAACAGTGCCAAAACACACGAACTAGAAAAAGATGTAGACGTTTTAACCAAGAAAATTCAAGGAACAGAAGAAAAACTGTCAAAAATGGATTTAGAAAGACAAAAAGACTCATTGATGCTGCAAAAACATATGTTCACCCAACAAATGGAGTTGGAGTTGATGATGGAAAAGGTCACAAGTCTTGCCAGTGAAATCAAGCATCTCTCGAACCAAATCGCCGATTTAACCCGATCGCGGAATGACCCACCCAAGGATTCGCCAAATGACGATACAATGGAATTGAAGGAGATGCTGTCCCGACTCATGGAGCGGTTAACGGCATCCTCTGATGAGAAATCGAAAGAACCGGCAACATCACCGATCCAATCAGCTAATCCCTTTTCAACAAACATGCAAACGGAAAAGGCGCCGCCACCCCCTAACAGTTTTTTAAAATTACAGGAGTTTATGGATGGAACCAACCAACCCATTGTTGTCTCACCTGTGAAACGCAAAGAAACTCATGCATCCCATCTATATTCACAAAAATCGATCCCAATCAAACGCGTCCGAATGGAACATCCGTCTTCCCATCAACGCCTCCCATTTCAGCATTCATCACCACCTGCAGAGGATGAGGACAATCGATTGAATATCAGCGTTCAGAACGATCATACTGATCCAAATCCAGGAAAACGCTCAGACGCTTCAAGGCTGGAACAGAAAAAGGACCACCAATTGTTTACACAGACAGATGAAGTAAGGTTTGAAAGCACTCATAAAGCAGCGGACCCGTTAAAAAACGAGGATGAACGACCTAACAAAACAGACCCAAACATGGAAATCAAAGAGAAGCAGGAATCTCTAGTTTCTCCCGGCAGCCAAGAGGCGGTGACGCAAGATCCAACATCGGCATCCGACATTTCAGCCGACGGGCAGCAATCAGATTCCGGAACCTATGAAGCGACGGCATTCCTTCCTTCCGCCTCCGTTTTGATCCAAGATGACGCCATCATTCATGGAGAAGACTCTTTTATGGGGGAAGGGAAACCGTCAAAATGGGGATTATGGTCTCTATTCAAAAAGACGAAAACATCTCAATAGCGAAGAGGCGGGAACACTACCGCCTCTTCGCTTTGGATTCAGACATCACTGTTTTCCCGCACGGAATGAAAAATGATCCGTCCGCGGGATTTACCCCCTGTTGACATGCTCTTTCCCTTTCTTTTCTCTATTTTCTTCTTCATTGTACCAGATCATTTGTTCGTGAAAAACAGCCCATTTTCCTACATGCAGAAAGTCTTTTGATGTCTCACGGGGTCGGTTTAGAGATTTTTAACGAGAATACTGCGGCATCAAGGAATGTTCGCAGATTTCATCTGTCGAACACGTTTTGCACCCCCAGCGGCAACATGAGCCCAAACGCAAGGATGAGCCTGTGGAGAAAGACTTTCATCATGTTTGGTTCTTTCCATCCCCTTGCAGCCAGCGATAAATGGTGGCCGCATCCGCTTCATCCACATCCACGACGCGGACGCGGGTGCCAAGCGGCATGACGGCAACGGAAATGGTCGCCAGCCGTTTTCGCTTTTGCCACCACGTCGCTGATGTTTCAAGCGATTGAACGTGACGTTTCAAGATATACGTCGTCGTTTGCCGAAACCATCCGCTTCGAAGCGCCAGCTGCTTCGACGAAAGCGACCATCCCGCGATTTGAAAGCGACGGATGCCGATCCATGCCCCGAGCGGCAACACCACCAACACAGCCGCCCCCCATGGGCGTTCTATATATGCCGCCAAGATGGCGGGAATCACGAGCCAAACAAGCGGACGAAGCATGTAACGGCGTTTCGCGCGCTTGGGCAATGGAGAAAAGGAAACGCCGAGGTCGTACTCGGGCAAACAAGCTTGCATGATCGACGCCACTCTCCTCTTTTCCACAAGCGGACAAAGAACAACATCCCCTGCTCCGCCGCCATCGAGCCTCCCCCCAGCATGAATCAAAGACACAGAGGCGTAGCCAAACAAACGGCGCAGCCAATTCTCATGAATCACGATGCCTTGGACGCGGGCAACTGGGACGGACACCGCTTTTCGTTCCAGCCATCCGCGGGCAATGACAATCGTGTCTTCTTGTTTCCGCACGACAAACGAAGCGTACCGGATCATGTTTTGTACGATGGCCACTCCATAGGCGGTCAAGAGAAGCGACAGGATGAATAGGGCAATAAGCAATCGTCCATGTCCGTTCCATGTCGACTGAAGATCGCGGATCAGCGCTTCATATGGAATGAAGTCGCCTAATTGCGACAGTTTCCAGTATAACAAAACATTTCCATGTTGGCGATGCCTTTTTTCGACAATCGTTGACAGAACAACTGAACTATTATATTCTGAAATTATCTTTTTTGCTTAACCGCATAAAAGCAAAAAAGCACATCTATGAATCAACATTAGAGCAGAAAGGTTGTTGTCAATATGGAACAATCCCGTCCTCAGCTGCAAAAAGGACTATTGCCCCGCCACGTTCAGCTGATCGCGTTAGGAGGGATGATCGGCACCGGCATTTTTAAAGGAAGCGCCGAGGCCATTCATATCGCCGGACCAAGCGTCGTGCTCACGTACTTGATCGGCGGCGTGCTGTTGTTTTGGATTATGGCTGCACTGGCCGAGATGGCGATCGCGTATCCGGGTTCGAACGTTCAACATTTGATCCGCCGGGCGTTTGGCTTTCGCCTGTCATGGATCGTCGGCTGGCTGTATTGGATCAATTGGACGTTGGTCACTGTTGTCGAACTGCTGGCTGCCGGCAGCTTTCTGAACTATTGGGTTCCGTCTGCGCCGTTATGGCTGCTTGCCCTCCTGTGCGCGTGTCTGATCATGGGGTTGAATCTTTTCCCTGTGAAGTATTACGGGGAAGCGGAATTTTGGCTGGCTGGCCTGAAAGTGGCGGCGCTAGTGGTGTTTATCGTGCTCGGGGCGTGCGTATGGGCTGGCGTGATCCCAAGCGGCATAAGCGGCTCGTTTCCGTCTGCCGGCGACGGCGGATGGTTTCCGCACGGGTTTGCCGGAACGCTCAGCGCCTTGCTTATCGTGATGTTTTCCTATGGCGGAGCGGAGCTGATCGGGGTGGCGGTGACGGAGATGAAAGACGCCGAGCAGGTGCTGCCGCGCGTCATTCGCACCACAATCTGGCGGGTTGTCGGCTTTTATCTTTTGCCAATGGCCATCATTTGCGGCATTATGCCATGGAACACCGTTTCGGAAACGAACAGCCCCTTTGTCCAAGTGTTGGAAGCCGTCGGGTTGCCCGGCGCGGCCCATGTCATGAACGCGGTGTTGCTCATTGCCGTCTTATCGGCGGCCAATACAGGCGTCTATGCGACTTCTCGGTTGCTGTACACCATGGCTGAACAAGGAGAAGCAAGCCGCCGCTTGCAGCGGACGACGAAACACGGGGTTCCGCTGTACGGGATGGGCATGGTCGCCATCTGCATCGCCGCTGGCGTGATCGGCGCCTACTTGGCGCCCGGGCGGATCATCGGGGAATTGATGACGATTCCTGGGTTTACCGTGCTCATCGTTTGGATGATGATCGGCGCCGCTCAGCTGAAGCTGCGGCCGCACTACAAAACGAAGCCGTTTTTCCGAACGAAAGGGTTTCCGTACACAACGATGGCGGCGGTCGGGGCGCTCGGGGCGATTTGGCTTGGCTTTTTGCTTCAAAGAGAGCATCGAATCGGTTCGCTTCTCTGCATGGCCGTCTTGGTTCTCTTATTCATCTATTCCACTGTCAAAGAAAAGCAGCATCAAGCAACAAAAGCGCCCGGGCGAACGGCGTAACCAAACCGCCTCTTTTCGCTCGGGCGACAGCTAGAGACGGGCGTCCTTTCATCATAGACGGCGCCCGTCTTCCTTTTTTCGTGTCCAACCGTTCCCACGATATTCGTCCCATGCCCGCCAGGCCATGGTCGCCATGCCGAGCGCGAGAATCAGCGCCTGTCCGTCCATCCGGTGTTCCGTCCATAAGTGATGCCCTGCCGCTCCGATGCCGTAAAGCACCCAAACCACTGAAAACCACATAACTCCCAACCAAAATCTCCGCATCGTTTCTCCCTTTCTTTCTCCCGTTTTCCCGATCGCTCCGTAAGACTCAGGCGAAGCCGCCTATATTGTCTATTTTTTGAAAAAATAGGGGATTTTCGTATAATTATACCACAATTTTCACAAATGAGCCGAAAAAAACAAGCCATTCCCCTATGCTCCAAGGGAAATGGCTGCGCGTTTTGCGGAAACACCGATGATGATTCGTTAGTTGGCCGGCGACAGCTCGTCTTCGGTCACCCATTTGTGGTTGGTCACTTTTTGACCAGTTTCCGTATCGATGTAATCGACCATATACACCGTCGTTTGTTTCGCCGAATCAATGACTGCTTTGGCCCCTTTCATCCCTTCCATGTGATCGGCATTCAAGACGACTTCATCGCCCGGCTGGAACGGTTTGTCTCCGGCGTTTTCGATTTCTTCGTGAATGACCCATTTATGGTTTTTCACTGGGTCCCCGCCTGTAGTTGGGGTGTATGTGACCGTATAGACGATCGTGTCAAAGGCACCGGTGACAGTCGCCTTGGCTCCATCCATTCCCGGCATATGGTCGGCATGGATGATGACTTGGCTTCCAACCGGATACTTTGGTTGTTTCGCCTCCTTCAATCCGGCCGGCACCTCTTTGGAGCCCGAGTGATTCATTCCTTCATGCCCGGTGTGAGAAGCTGTATGTTCCTTTGGCGCTTTGTTGTCGTTGGCACCGGTGCAGGCCGATAACAAGAGCGCTGCCATAACTGAAGTTGTTCCTAATAACATTTTCCAGTTTTTCATCGTTTTCACCCTCCTTGCCTTGTTAGCATACCGGACATTTGTGCAGATTTTGTGGAGATGGCCTTGGATTTGCCGCTAAAGGCCGTATGGCGCCTAGGCTGACTGTCCTTTTGGGCGGGGGCTGTTTCACCCCGCTGCTTTTTGCCCTATCTTTCGCCAGACGAACCACAAAAGAACGATCGATGCAACAGCGAGCATCAGTTTGCCAGCCCAGGCGGCCTCGAGGAATTGATGGACGGCATACGCTTCCATCCATAAAGCCGGGAGCTTGCCGAGCGAGCTAGCCGTTGCAAACACAGAAAGAGACGTGCGGCCGATGGCAGCAACGAACGTCACCGCCCCGGATGGCACAAACGGCAACAGTCGAAGCGCGAAAATAAGCCCAAATGCCTCCTTGCCACTTGCATAAAGCAACGGCTTCACCTTGGGATGGGAAAGCCATGTCGTCTCGCTCCATCGGCGAAGTCCTTTTCGATACAAGACAAACGAGACGACCGCTCCGATCGCCTCGCCGGCAAACGACACCCAAAAGCCGGGCCAAAATCCGAAAACGGTCAAATTGGCGGCAGTTAAAAAGGCGCTTGGGACGACTCCGAGCACGCTGATCACCACATTGCAGGCTAGACTCAAGAAGTACGCCGCTCCGCCGTATGCTTGAAGGAACTCAATCATCCGTTCTTCCATTTGACCCAAACGCCTCTCTTTCCGAAAATGGTTATGACTTTCGCCCTTCCCATTTGTAGCCGACGCCCCAGACCGTCTGCAAATATTCGTCCACTGGGAACCCCGCTTTCCGCAATTTTTCGCGGATGTTTTTCATGTGGGAGTCAACGGTCCTCTCTTCCGTATCAGCGAGATAGCCCCATAGCGATGCGATGATTTGCCCGCGGCTGAATACCTGATTCGGGTGCTTTAACAGCAGCCCCAAAATGGCAAATTCTTTCGGCGTCAACGCAATCGGCTTATCTTCGTAGCGGACCGTATGTTCCTCTTCGTCCCATACAAGCCCGGCCGCGCGAATGGCGGAACGACCGCCAGCTGTACGGCGCAGCACCGCTTCAATGCGAGCAAGCAGTTCCGCCTCGTCAAACGGTTTCGTCACATAATCGTCCGCTCCGATTTTCAATCCTTGGACAATATCCGCCGTCTCATCGCGAGCGGTGACCATCATGATCGGCACATTCGAAAACGATCGAATGCGGCGGCACGTTTCCCATCCGTCGAGTTCTGGCATCATGACATCAAGCAGCACCAAATCGGCGTGATGGCGCCGCAAATAGTCAATGGCTTCCGCCCCTGAACGCCGTTTCACGCAACGGTAGCCGTTCGGCGCTAAATACAATTCCAATAAATCGAGCATCCGCTCTTCATCATCAACCAACAGCAAGGTATACATCATTATCCCTCCGGCAGCGTAATGAGGATGGTCGTTCCTTTTCCTTGTTCGCTTCGAGCAGCGATCGTTCCCCCGTGCGCCTCGACGATTTCTTTGGCAATCGCCAAACCGAGTCCGGTCCCACCGCTTGTCCGCGACCGCGATTTGTCAACCCGGTAAAACCGCTCGAAAATCCGGGGCACATCTTCCGGTGGAATACCGGTTCCTTCATCGGACACGGCAATGACGATTCCTTGCTTTTGAAGGTGAACGGCGACGGCCACCGTCGTGCCGGAAAACGCGTACTTTCGTGCATTGTCAAGCACATTGATCATCACTTGCTCGAACCGCTGCCGATCGATCGCAGCCATGACCGAACCGGGGCACTGGCACACAAGCGACAACGATTTTTCCTGAAACGCGGGGCGCAGTTTTTCACACAATTTTGTCAAAAACGAACAAAGATTTGTCGGTTGCTTTTCAATCTGGAACGAGTGTTGCTCCAGTTTGGCTAATTCAAACAAATCTTTGACCATCTTTTCGATCTTTTCCGCTTCTTCGTAAATGATCGCCATATAGTTCGCCCGTTGTTCCTCAGACAGATGCGGACGTCGGGCAATGTCGGCGTATCCTTTCACATACGTCAGCGGCGTGCGCAATTCGTGAGAGATGCTCGCTAAAAATTCGCTCCGCTCTTGTTTCAAATACGCCAAATCGTTGGCCAGCGTTTGAATCGCTCTCCCGAGTTGCGCCAGCTCATCGTCTCCTTTCACTTCGACGCGCACGGAAAAATCGCCTTGGCTGAGCGCTTCGGTCGCTCGCTTCATGCGAAGAAGCGGCATCGTAATGGCGCGGGAGAAAAAGGCGATCGTCATCATCGTAATCGCCACGGACAACATACCGACGACAACAAAATGATGTTTCAATTTATACACCATCGTCCGGATCGAGCGGGTGTCTTGAAACATATACACATATCCCCTTGTTTCCCCCCCGATTTGAATCGGGCTGACGGCAGCGATATGCGACGCCCGCTTCCAGTCGGTTTCGACCATCATTCCCCGGCGGGGAATATGGCGGCCGTTCGTTAAAGGAATGAGGCGCTTGGCAAACGGAACAATGCCGCTAGATGCCGATACAATTCGGCGCCGGGCGTCCGTGATGGCGACATCGGTTTCCGCCTCTGATTCCATCATCACGACATGCGCCAACGTCGTTCGATCGTAATTTTTTTCCAATACATTGCGATGGCTGTTTCCGCGCGCCAGAAGCTGCGCGAATTCTTCCTCGATGCGCGCATGGACGAGCGTAGCGTAGAGGGAAACGAACAGCACCATTTCAATGGCCAAGACAAAGGCAAAAAACAGCATGCCGAGTTTCCATGACAGTTTTCGCACGGATTCCTCTCCTCATCCATCAAGCCCGAGTGTCATTTCAATTTTACTATTTTATTTGGCAAATGTGCAGAAAGTGTGGAGATGCAGCTTTGCGCCACGCCAAGGCGTCTTGTCCCGCCAAGGAGACAAACCTTGACGGATGCGTCTTTTTCCTTCTTCCTTTATACTTAAGAAGCAGACTGTGCTCATGTAGAGACGACAGAAAGGGGTTTATCGATGAAATCGCTCGTGTTAGCGGAAAAGCCGAGCGTCGCCCGCGACATCGCCCGCGTGCTCGGCTGCAAGCAAGCGCATAAACATTATTTTGAAGGAAAGCAGCACATTGTCACCTGGGCGCTCGGCCATTTAGTGGAGCTGAAGATGCCGGAAGACTACGACCGAAAATACGAAACATGGCGGCTGGAGGACTTGCCGATCATCCCAAAGAAAATGGGCTTGAAAGTCATTCGGCAAACAAGCCACCAGTTTCGCGCCATTGAACGGTTGGCGAAACGACCGGATGTGAAAGATGTCATCATCGCGACCGACGCGGGCCGCGAGGGGGAACTGGTGGCGCGCTGGATTTTAGAGATGATCGGTTGGACGAAGCCGATTTGGCGGCTATGGATTTCGTCGCAAACCGACCGCGCCATCCGCGACGGCTTCCGCCAACTCAAGCCCGGGGTGCAGTTTGAACACCTGTATCAATCGGCCGTCTGCCGCGCGGAAGCCGACTGGCTGATTGGGTTAAACGTCTCGCGCGCCTTGACGACCAAATACAACGATCCGCTCTCAGCCGGGCGGGTGCAGACGCCGACGCTTGCGATGATCATCGAGCGCGAACGCGAGATCCAATCGTTCGTTCCCGTGCCATATTGGACAATTCGGGCCAAGATCGGGTCCATCACAGCCGTATGGGAGCGGCATGGCGGACATCGTCTGTTTGACCAAGACGAAGCGAAGCAGCTGCACGCCCGCCTTGACGGTCAGCCGGCGCGCGTCACATCGATCAAACGGAAACGAAAAAGCGAGCCCGCCCCGCTGCCGTATGACTTGACCGAACTGCAGCGGGACGCAAACAAGCGGTTTGGCTTTTCGGCGAAAAAGACGCTCTCGGTGTTGCAGCGACTGTACGAACAACACAAGCTTGTCACGTACCCGCGCACCGATTCGCGTTATTTGCCAAGCGATATGGAAGCGACGATGACCGAGCGGTTGTTGGCGATGAAATCCGGTTATGAGGACGTCATCGCTCCGCTTCTCGCCAAAGGCAAAGCCAAAGCAGCCAAGCGGGTATTTAACGATGACAAAGTAACCGATCATCACGCCATCGTTCCAACGGATGAGCGGCTCGACCTTAGCAGGCTGTCCACTGATGAGCGCAAGCTGTATGATCTCATCGCCCGTCGCTTTTTGGCGCTGTTTTTCCCGCCGTATGAATCCGAAACAACGACAGCTGTCTTTGACATCGGCGGCGAAATGTTTGTCGCCAAGGAGACGGCGGTTGTGAACTTCGGATTTAAAGCGGTTCTCGGCAAAGAAGAAACGGATGCCAAACCGACGTTGTCACACCTCGCAGAAGGTCAGACGCTCCCATCGGTGCAGCTTGAGAGGGAACAATCGTTCACCGAACCGCCCGCTCGTTATTCGGAAGCCGATTTGCTCGCGCAAATGGAAAAATACGGCCTCGGCACGCCAGCGACAAGGGCGGACATCATCGAACGGCTGGTCGAAACCGAAGTGGTCGAGCGAAAAGACGGACGGTTTTATCCGACGAAAAAAGGGAAACAGCTGATTGAGCTCGTCAATGAAGAGCTGAAATCGCCGGAATTGACCGCCCGCTGGGAGCGGGAGCTGGAGGCGATCGCCCGCGGGAAAGGAAATCCACAACAATTTTTGGCCAACATCCGCCGGCAAACGCAGCAACTCGTTGCCGAAATCAAGCAAAGCGAGCAGGTATACAAAGCGCCAAACCTCACGAATCTCACATGCCCAGAATGCGGTGCGCTTTTAAAAGAGCGGAAAACGAAAGACGGACGGATGCTTGTCTGCTCGAACTTAGCGTGCCGCTACCGCCGTCGGCGCGACCCGAAACTGTCGAACCGCCGTTGCCCGCAATGCCACCGGCGTATGGAAATGCATGAAGGAAAAGCAGGACTTTATTTCCAATGCCGCCCGTGCAATATTGTCGAAAAAGCGGACGAGACCAAACGCATCGCCGCAAAAGGAAGCGAACGGGCGCTGCTGAAAAAATACAGCCCGGCCAACGAATCGTTTGGCACGAGTTTAGGGGAGCTGCTCAAGCAGGCGTTGAACGAAAAAAAGGAATGAGGTTGCCGCACCGCGCTAGGGGCTAATGCCCCTGGCGGTTTCTTTTTCATCTTTGAATCTGAAACCTCCCTCTCATTGCCTCGTATATATAGATAAATCTATCGCAAAGGAGCGATCACGATGTTGAAAAAATGGCTAAAATCCCTTTTCGGCCATCCCCATCATCCGTCGCACTACCATAAACATTACAGCAGCAGCGACCACCATTATTACAACCCGACGTATCATTCGCACCACCACCCGTCCCAGTACGGGCATCATCACTACAAAAAGAAACATCATAGCGGCAGCTTCTTCTCAAGCTTTTTCGGCAGCTGATGAAACGGTTTTTTGAACGCCATCCGTTCGTTTCCCGCTGGGTTGATCGGCCGCATCGGGGCGGGAAGGTGCTTTTGGGCCGCTATGAAATCATCGAAGAGCTTGGGATGGGAAGCTACGGCATCGCCTACAAAGGGCGCGATCACCTGACAGGCCGTCTTGTCGTCATCAAACAAGCGCGGCGGACAAAAGGCGAAGACGGCCGCCGCTTGCTTCAGCGCGAAGCTGACGTGCTCGCCCACCTGCGCCACCCGCAAATTCCGAGGCTGTATGATCGGTTTGTGGAGCGCGGACAGCCGCATCTCGTGATGGAGTACATCGAAGGAGAAACCGTGGAAGACTTGATCTTCAAACGGGGAGTCACGTATACGGAACAGGCAGCGTTCCAGCTGCTGCGCGACGTGTTGATGGTCGTGTGCCACCTGCATACTTTGGGGATTGTCCACCGCGATTTGCGCATCCCGAACATCATTTGGCGCGATGGAACGGCGGCGATCATCGATTTCGGCTTGGCCTGCCGCATCGGCGAACCGGTGGATTTCCGTGATGACGACCCGCTTGAGAAGCGGCTGCGGCGCGAACCGCATCCACGAAGCGATTTCTATGCCCTTGGACACTTCACCTTGTTTTTATTGTATTCTGCCTATGAACCGACAAGTGACGAGGAAAAAAGCTGGGAAGAAGAGCTCGATTTATCGCCAAACGCTCGTCGGATCTTGCGGAAAATGCTGCAGCTGGATGCGCCGTATGACCATGTTGACGAGTTGATCGACGACGTGGATCAGTTGCTCGCAGAACCCATCCGGAATCAAGCAGGGGCGCTTTGACGTTTGATCGCACCGTTCCCCGACCAGCCACCCCTTTTCCCCATTTGGAAAGGGGGCTGTTTCATTTGAGGCGAAGTGAAAACAAAATACGCCCCGTTTCTCGCTGATGGAGAAACAGGGCGCAACGCTCTTTTGGCACTGCCGCTCGCTTATTTTCCTTGGAACACCGGGCTCCGTTTCTCTTTAAACGCCGCCACCCCTTCGCGATGGTCTTCGGTTTCCACCATCAGCCCTTGAACGAGACGCTCTTCTTCGAGAATCTCCTCGAGTGTCGCGGTCAGGGCGTGCTCAATCAGCCGTTTTTGTTTTCCGATGGCTTTCGTGGGCCCGCACGCCAGCTTCGAGGCGAGCGATTCTGTCGCCTCGCGCAGTTTCTCAGCTGGGACGACCTCGCTTAGGACGCCCAATTCATACAGGCGACGGGCTGGAATCGGATCGGCGGTGAAGAAAAACTGTTTCGCCAAATGCGGACCGACAAGCCGTGGGAGCCAATACGACCCGCCACCGTCGGAGACAAGGCCGACTTTCGCAAAGCTCAAAATGAATTGACTGTCTTCGGCCGCGAGGATCAAATCACACGCCAGCGCGAGGTTAAATCCCGCCCCGGCAGCGAATCCGTGCACCGCGGCCATGATCGGTTTTTCGCATCGTTGCATAGTCAGAATGAGCCGATTCAGTCGGCCGATATGCTCATACGCCTGCGAGGCGCTTGATTGCCCCATCGTTTTTACATCCCCGCCGGCGCAAAACGCCCGCCCAGCGCCGGATAAGACGATGGCGCGGACGGCATCATCCGCCGCGGCGCGTTCGATTTCATCCGTCAGTCCGGCAATCATCTCCGGGCTGAAGGCATTGAGCCGCTCCGGGCGATTCAGCGTCAACCATAATACAGAACCGGATTGTTCCACAAGCAAATGCGAGGTTTCCATATTCCTTTCCTCTCCTTTTCCATTTTGGACTTTTCCGTTTCATTTGATGAGCCATCCGCCATCGACCAACACATCAGAGCCGGTCATGTACGACGCTTCCGAGGAGGCAAGAAACGCAATGACGTTCGCAATTTCCTCAGGCGTCCCGACTCGGCCCAAGGCGGTATTGCGCTCGATGGCTTTCACAAACCGCTCGTTTTGCAGTCCGCGCTCGGTAAGCGGCGTCTCGACAAAACCGGGCGAGACGGAATTGACGCGGATGCCATACGGCGCCAGCTCCAAAGCGAGCGATTTAGTCAAGTTGATGACCCCTGCTTTCGCCGCGCTGTAGTGCGGAATTTCCGCCCCGGCCTGATGGCCGGACAATGACGCTACGTTCACAATCGCCCGATTGGCGCGCTCGCGTTTTGCCCCTTCGATCATCAGCGAAGCGAACGCCTGCGACACAAGAAACACGCTTTTGATGTTGATGCGTTGGACGTCATCCCACTCTTGTTCCGTCAACTCAAGCCATCTCGCATGAGTGGAGATGCCGGCGTTATTGACAAGCACATGCAAGTCGCCGTACCGCTGTCGGACATACTCGGCCAATGCTTGCACTTGTTCGCGGTCGGTGACATCCGCCGCAAACCGGTCAACGCCCCCCGGCGTCCCGAGACGTGCGATTTCTTCTGCAGCCTCCTCCAGTTTCGCTGCTGTACGGCCGACAAGCACGACAGCGGCGCCTTCTTTCGCCAAACGGAGAGCCGCCGCCTTGCCGATGCCGCTGCCTCCTCCTGTGACCACGGCCACGGTATTCAAAAAACGCATCGTTTTCCTCTCCCCTCATTTCTGTTGCTAGCCTAGCGGTTAGGGCGTGCCCTTCTTTTTTCAAACTTCGGCCGCTAAAACGTCAGCCCGCCACCGTCAACCGATAATGTTGCGCCGGTGATAAACGACGCTTCATCGGACGCCAAAAACAACACCGCGTTTGCCACTTCCTCTGGCGTCCCGATGCGGCCGAGGGCGTTCGCCTTCGAGATGATCGGCCATTTGCGCTCATCTTGTTTCCACGGCGTGATGATGTTCGTATCAATGACCCCCGGCGCAATGGCGTTGACGCGAATGTTAAATTTCCCATATTCCAATGCGGCATTTTGAGTTAACAAAATGACACCTGCTTTTGATGCGTTGTAGGCGGCTTGATATTTTTTTCCCTTCAGCCCGAGCAGGCTGGCCGTGTTGACAATCGCCCCACCCCCGGATGCTTTCAGTGCCGGCACCGCGTATTTGATGCCAAGAAACACGCCCTTTAAGTTGACGTTAATGACCCGGTCCCACTCTTCTTCAGACAAGTCGGTGCTCCGCACTTCCGAATGGCCGATGCCGGCATTGTTGAAGAGAATATGGAGGCCGCCAAAGGCATCAACCGCCGTTTGGACAAGGCGGCTCACTTGCTTGGAATCGGCGACATCCGTCTGGACAAAAATCGCCTCCCCTCCTTTTTCCCGAATCAGGCGGACCGTCTCTTCCCCTCCCGCCTCGTCAATGTCGCTCACCGCCACTTTGGCGCCTTCTTCCACAAAGCGGATTGCCGTCGCCCGGCCGATGCCGCTCGCGCCGCCGGTGACAATCGCCGCTTTTCCTTTTAGCCTCATGATCTTCCCGCCTTTCGATCCGCTTCTGAATCCGTTTTCAACAGATGATATACCAACCGGTTAGTATGTTGTTTCTTTTATTATACATCACATTTAGAATATTTTAAACATTTTTATACCTCTAATCGGAAAAGCCTGCACTTCCAAACAAAGACAAAGCCAACGGCAATCGAGCATGCTTCCCCTCCTGACGCGTCTCCTCCCTTCAATGAACACCATGCTGTTAAGGAAAAAAGAGGAGCCGCAGTTTTGGCTCCTCGTTCATCCATCGATAAGGTCAGCGGCGCTGCTGGCGGTTCGGCCTTCATCATCTCCCCTGTCTTGAAATTTGGAAAAAGAACGATCGACACACGGAATCCAATGACTGCAACCGCTCGATCAGCCCCTGCAAATCGCACGTATGGAGCGTATCGCTCAGTTCGCGGCCTTCCTCCGTCACCAAGTACAAGTGAATTTCCATGCATCCGTCCCAGCGAACGTTGGCGTCAAGCCAGCCATCTTCGCTCTCGAGCTCCAGCCCGACCGTCTCCCCTTGGTCATTTTCGTGTTTTGTTTTGATGACCCATACCATCCTTTGTTCCGCCCTTTCCTGTTCGCCGCCTCACTCTTGTTGTTCCGCTCCGATTCCTGACACCGGGAAGCCAGTGGACGTATGTTCATTCACCCAACGGAGTGCCGCGTCCACCACTGCATCGGCGTCAGAAAGCTGGGTGCGGTGCTCAATGATCCAATTGAGCCCGTCTTGCGGATCAAGGTTATGTTGTAAACATTCCACCAAAAATGATTGGACACATGCCGCATCGCTCCACTCCCACGCTCCGCACTGGCGGCGCCAAATCGCTTCGATCGCATCTTTCCCAAACTGCATTGAGTTCCTTCCCTCCTGTTGCCCATATTGTCATCCATAGTATGCCTACAACAGATGACAGGGCTCCACAAAAGAAATTGGCGGGAAAGGATTTGATTTCCATTTGTACGGCATCCATCAATGGCCATACTGAGAATATGGAGGTGTTGATTCATGAGAGAGCCTTGGGAAGAACGCGGCGCCACTTCCAGCCTGCCGCGCTATACCCCGGGAATTGGCGTTCCCGATGAAATGAGCCCGATTCGCGACATCGCCCGCGGTTTTGAAAACGGTCGGCCGCCGGTGATCGAAGTGACGCCAGCTGACAGCCGCCAAACGACGGATGATATCGATTTTCCGTCGGTTGACCGCGCGTTTTGAAAAAGTGGCAACAAGGGCGTCCTTGTTCGGTGGCCCTTGTTGCTCGGCTTCCGTTTTCTTCCTCTGCCATCGCCGTGCACTCGATTGGCGGCATGACCGGGTCGTTTTGGCCATATACATAGCCATATAGACCATTCCCATGGAGGGACAGCCGTTGCCGATTGAGCTTCCGGACATCACGGTCATTTGCCCGGATCCAGCCGTAGAGCATGTGTTTTCTTCCATTCACCAACGGTGGGAACAATTGGTCAAAACAAGCCCGCCTTACTCCAAAGGAGAACTGTTTTCCCTTCCGTTTCCATACGTCGTTCCCGGCGGGGTGTACCAGCAGCTCTTTTACTGGGACAGCTATTTCATTATATTGGGACTGAACATTTCAAGGCTGCACGAACTCGCCCGCAGCATCGTCAACAACTTCTTTTACGAGTTGAAAACGTTTGGAATCATTCCAAACAGTTCCGAACTGGCCCACTTAAGCCGTTCCCAGCCTCCGTTATTGACGTCGATGATCGAGGAGGTATGGCGCGGAGACAAAGAGTGGCTCCGCTCCGCTTACGAATGGGCCAAAATCGAATACAAAGAAGTCTGGATGGACGAAATCACTCACTATCATCCCCAGATCGGCCTCAATAAATATTACGATCGGCTTGAGTCGATGCTGCGGGTAAAGGGGGAGGCGTATCTCCATTTTGACGAAATGTATATCCCGCCTGCGTTTTGGCATGAAAGGGTCGAGGCGGAGTCCGGTTGGGACTATACAGGCCGTTTTCACCGGCAATGCGGCTATTTCATTCCGGTGGATCTCAACGCTTTGCTTTATAAGTACGAAACCGATTTAGCGGCGTTTGCCCGCCTTTTAGCTTTAAACGGCGAAGCGGAACAATGGGAGCAGGCGGCTAAGCGGCGAAAAGACTTGATGAATCAATATTTATGGAACGAGCCGTTTGGCATGTATTTTGATTTTCATTTCCTCAACGGGCGGCAGCACTGCTATTATTCGTTGGCTGCTTTTTATCCGTTATGGGCTCGGGCGGCCTCTAAACAGCAAGCAGCGAAAGTCGTCCGGCATTTACCTTTGTTCCTTCAACCCGGCGGATTGGCTGCCTCCAATGTCCAAACCGGATTTCAATGGGATTTTCCGAACGGCTGGGCCCCGCTTCACTGGATTGTCATCAAAGGGTTGCAAAACTACGGCTATGACCTTGAAGCGCAAGAGATCGCCCGGCGATGGATTCGGCTTTGCACCAAAGTGTATTTGGAAACTGGCAACATGTACGAAAAATATAATGTGGTCGACATGAGCATCCGCACCGTCGGCCGCTACCCTTCGCAAAAAGGGTTCGGCTGGACCAATGCGGTCTATCAAAAAATAGCGGTTGACCTTCTTGGGTGCACGGTATGTTGAGGCAGTCGGCCTAGGAACGGCTGCCAACGGCCGCCCTACCGATGGACGGACACCCACGGCCGGCCGTCTTCCCAATGAACGCGGATCGGAAGGCGAAACGCTTCTGAAAGCCGCTCGTCGGTTAACACTTCCTCTTTTTGGCCAGCCGCAAGGATGCGCCCGTCTTGCAAAAGCAAGACATGGGTAATGGAGTCGACGATTTCTTCGATATAATGGGTGACGTATAAGAGATGGCACGGCTGAGTGACGATCTGTCCGATCAATGCTAAAATTTCTTCGCGGGCCAATAAGTCAAGGCCGACCGTCGGCTCGTCCAAAATGAGCAGCTTCGGATTCGCCATCAACGCTCGGGCGATCAATGTTTTTCGCTTTTCTCCTTGCGACAACGTTGCGTACCGCTTTTCTTGGACAGCTTCGAGGCGGAAAGACTCGATTAACGATTGCGCTTTGGACCGATCGTCCTCAGTGACGGCATCGTACAGGCCAATCGTCGCAAACTTGCCGCTGATGATGACATCTTCAACCGTTTCCGTTTGCAGCGTGTCGTGAAATTGATCAAGGAGCGCGCTGCTGACAAACCCGATGTGCCGGCGCAACTCCGGCAGACTCGCCTGTCCAAACCGATAGCCTAATACTTCCACCTCACCGCGCGTCGGGTACTGATAGCCGGTGACGATATTGAGAAGCGATGTTTTCCCGGAGCCGTTTAGTCCAAGAATCGCCCATTGCTCGCCTTCTTTCACCTCCCAGTTGATATCACGCAAAATCATGCGCCCTCCTCTTGCCCATGACACATCGCGCATGCGGATGATGACGGTCATTGTTCCTCTCCCCTTTGTCGTTCGTATGGACGGTCCTGATAGAAAAAGTTGGGCAACATGGTCGTGTTGTCATAAGTTCGGTGAAAAATGTGCGTTGTCGCCGGAGAAAGAGGCGGAATCAGCCATGTCCAATCGCCGGTGACATGGCGGCCGGCTGCTTTCTCTTGCTGTTCAAACAACTGAAATTGGCGCGCGGCGGTATGATGGTCCACGATGCTGACGCCCGCCTTTTTGTAGGAATACAAAACCGCGATATTCAATTCGACCAACGCCTTGTCTTTCCATAATGATGCGTTGGAGTTAGTGTCAAGCCCCATACAAAAGGCCACTTTCGGAAGCATGTTGTAGCGATAATCATCGGCAAAATTGCGGGCTCCAATCTCCGTACCCATGTACCACCCGTTAAACGGTGCTGCCATATAGCGAATGCCGCCAATTTCTAGACACATATCTGAAATAATCGGGACCGCGTACCATTTTAACTGCAGATCGCGAAACCACGGAAACTCCGGATGTTCAATTGGCACCTCAAGCACCAATTCTTTAGGGATCGGTGTCCAAACAGGCTTCTGGCTGCCTACCTGGATCACCAAGGGCAACACGTCAAAAGGCGTTTTTTCCCCCTTCCACCCAAGCTGTTCACAGGCGCGGGTGAACGTGAGGGAGGATGAGTCGCCGATGATCCCTTCTTCGGTTTCATAACCGGCATAACGAATCAGTTGATGATTCCAAATGCGCACTTCCCCATTTGGACGGAAGATCGTGATCGTCGGCCGGATTTTCCCGCCATTGGTCGCAACCTCAATATGATGGAATAGATACGAAAACACCTCATCCTCGGTGACCGCTTCTCGCGCATCGATGACATGGAGCGATTGCCAAAACAAGCGGCCGATGCAGCGGTTGCTGTGGCGCCAAGCCATCTTAGCCCCATAGCTTAACTCTTCGTACGTATGGCGGTATGTGCCGGTTTGTTCCATTTCCCAACGGATTTCATTCAGCCGCCGCCTCATTTCTTGCTCACTTTTTCCAAGCTCCCGATAGCTTGCTATGATAAACTGTTCTGCTTTTGTCATCAACTGCTCATCGTGCTGTCTGAGCTTATCGCTCTCGATCGTTACCATATATGCTTCTTTTTCCTCCACTTCGCCGTCATTCCAATTCCAATCAAGAGGCAAATTCCCCCGACCCACCACATTTGCTCGATAAACATCGAAATCGCCAAAAAAATGAGCGCAAAACCAAGCAGTCGACGGATCGACATGATTCTCTCCCCTTTTCCCCGCCATCGAGCGCTCTCCCATCGCGCAAAAGCAGCAGTGAACAATGCTTGGGAGACGTCTATCCTACGGGGCAATTGAGAGTCAACTACCCCCACTTCGCTAACGCTTGAAGTGGGGGCTTGCAACTCCCCAGAAGTGCAAACGGACTTCGTCCTCCTTCCTTGACTTGGGGTTGCATCAGGGGGCAGGTTGACGACT
>NZ_JHUS01000037.1:0-21664 GCF_000691465.1 Geobacillus sp. CAMR5420 | reverse complement strand
TTTTCTCCACGCCTTTATTCGATCATACACAAAAGAAAGGGGGAACGCGCATTCCTCTCCCACTTACTCCCTTTGGTCGTTGAAGTGGGAGTCTCCTGCGCGAAATAGGATGAAGCAACGCTCTCGTCCCTATTGTAACAGATGCTTCCATAAAGAGAACAGACAATTTTCAATGAAACAAACCACTTTGAACAGCTTTTTCCTTCAGCACGCGCATCCACGGGCTTAACGGGCCTTTCAACACAAGCCCAGCCAAAAGGGCGGCAACGGCAAACAAGAGAAGCCGCTTGACGTCATGCTCAACATTTTCCCATACGATCCCGCCGACTGCCTCGCGCATGATGTCAATGGCGTAGGTAAACGGCAGCCAAGGGTTTAATTGCTGAAAGAACGGAGGAATCAGCTCAATCGGATACGTGCCTCCCGCTCCGGCAATTTGCAAGACGAGCAACACAATCGCCATCGCTTTTCCCACATTGCCGAACAAGGAAACAAGCGAAAAAACCACCGCCATAAAGACAAAGCTGCACAAAAGGCCGAACGTCATGAACCATCCCGGCTCACGGACGAAAATATTCGGCAAGATGAAAGCCGCTCCAGCTGTCACGACCATCGCCTGCAAAGCATTCAGCGTCCAAAAGGTCAACAACCGTCCGGCATATCGTTCCCGCTCATTCGCTTCCGAAAACGAAGAAGGATCGGTCGACAAGATGGAAACAAGCAACAAACATCCTACCCATATGGCCAGCACCGTGTAAAATGGATTCATGCCTGAACCATAGTTCGGCAGCGGGAAAAGGCGGAACGTTTTGACGTCAACCGGATGGGCCAAAAAGGCGCCTTTCGCCTGTGGATCTTGTTTCAACAAGCGAATCAGTTCGTCGATGTTGGTTTCTCTTTTGATTTTCGATAGGAAGGCGGCCAGCTCGCGGACCTGGCGGGAGAGAAATGGATATTGAGCCTGTGCGGTCTTTAGCGCTTGTTGCGCGGCCGCTAAATCACGATCTGTGTTTGACAACCATTGCTCTGCCTCATGTAACGCTTGATCCATGCGAAGAAGCGTTTGTTTCGCTTGTCGCACCTGTTCCCCTGTTTGATTCCATTTTGCCCGCAGCATAGGCAGCAGCCGTTGGCGATATGCTTGATCAAGTTGCTGCGCCTGTGCGTCCAATAAGGCCATTTGTTCACGCAGGTGAGTGATCTTCCCTTCGACGCCTGTTGGATGTTGTTTCACTAGCGCCGCTGTTTCTTGAATAGACGCTAGCGTCTGCTCGATACGGCTGACTGTGCGCTGCACAGGTTGAAGCGAAGAGGAATCAATCGTCCCCTCCCATGTTCTCAACGTTCGGCGCAATTGCTGAACCAATGGGCTCGCGTCTGTTGCAGCTTGTTGGATGATAGTCGCCCAACGCGCTTGCTTTTCCGGTGTATCGAGAGACTCTGACGTCTGCTCTGCAAAGGAATAGAGCGCATGAACCGCCATTTCCACCGGCTTTTCCCATAAGTGCGATGAAGCATTGACTTGCATGAACAACTTCTCAACGCGGCCTGTCCATTCTAAACCGCGCCGCACCGTTGTTTTGGCAGCCGGCAGAAGCTCGCGGCCTGTACGAACTAGTGATCTTGCCTCTCCCACATCGCGATCTAGGGCTTTCAATTGTCGTTGAATCGTTGGCAATTCGTTTTCCAAACGAAACACGAACGCTTCAACGCGGCGAATGGTGGGAAGCTGCTGTTCGAGCGCCACTCCCGCTTGGTGGAACAAGGAAAACAATGCGGTATTGACCACCCTCACAAACTCATCGCTGACTCGCGCTGACAATGTACTTGCTCCGCGCTCCGTGATTTTGGGAGCGATGGCGTTCCGTTTGTCGTTTTCATAATAGTAAATAACCGCCCTTTTCGGACGTTTCTGCACTACAGTGGCTAATTTAGCCGAGAAATCAGCCGGAATGACGATCGTCGCAAAGTAGTCTCCCCTCCGAACGCCTTCCATTCCTTTTTTCCGCGTGACAAATCGCCATCCCAACTGGTGGTTGTTTTTTAAGGTCTTGACGATCTCATCGCCGGCGTGAAACCGGTGACCGGTCAACTCCGCCCCTCGGTCTTCGTTCACGACGCCGACCGGTAAATCCTCTGTATGGGCATAAGGGTCAATCGAAGCCTCTACATTGATCCAAGCGTAAAGCGATGGAAGAACGATCAGACCGAGAGCCAATATGGATGCGGCCCAGTTGGTCGTGAGATGTTTCAAATCGCTCATATAAATGCGCCATGCCTGTTTCACTTTGATCCGCTTCCTTTCAAGTCGATCATGCTGTTGTTAGTATGAGCGGATCACGGAAAACTAAACCAACTTGGCCAGTCCTGTTGTTCATTTGCGGAAAAAAAGCCAAAGCGCCAAAAACAAACAGGCTATAGCAGCGAGGCGCGTCATGTCAAACGGAATGCGCTGTCCCCCGAATAACCCGAAGTGATCAATGATCGAGCTCATGACGAGCTGGCCGGCGATCACGGCTGCCAGAGAGTTGGCGACGCCGACTTTCGGAACGATCAGCACCATGACAAACACATAAAAAGCGCCGAGAATGCCGCCCGTCAGCTGCCATTTCGGTGTGGAAAACATGGCCAGCAATTCTCCTTTTCCGAAAAACAATTGCACTAAAAATAAGACGATCGTTCCGATTAAAAACGACACGAACGCCCCTTCCAACACACCAATCCGCTTGCCGAGGCCGCCGTTCACTCCTGCCTGTACGGAGACAGCCATCCCGGCCGTTAGAGCGAGCAGCATCCATACCCACTTCATCGGCTCCCCCTCCTTTTGCCTATATACGCCTGCGGATCAGGCGGCGAGCTTTCCTTTCAGCGCACAGCCCTACGCCATGCCGGCGCTCTTTTGTTTCTGCCGCCTCGGTATCGCTTCCATGCAAACGAAAACCATTTGATCAAGCTCATCACTAATACACTGGCGCCGGCCATTAAGGAAACGAGGTTGACGATCGACGCCATCGTGCTCGCCACGACGGTCGGCGGCGGCTGGATTGCTTGCGGCGCAGATCGCACTCGGCCCCTTGTTGTCTGGTTTGACCTCCCGCCTGCTATTGTGACCATCCATTTTCTCATAGCGTTTCTCTTGGCTGGCGCTGCTGTTGATCGATCTATGCATCTATTTGCATCTGCCGGCTATTGCAACGGCAAAGCCAAACACGGCGTTGTCCATTTTCGGACGATCATGAAAAGCCGCCATCATGGTGCTTAGGGCGATCAGCCGAGCCAAGCGCGCAGCCATCCGCCGACGAACGAAACAAGGACGACCGCCCATGCTGGCCACTTCCACACAACAAGAAGAAGAAAAGCCCCAAGGGAAAACGCCAAATCGGCCGGTCCCTTCACCGCTTTCGTCCAGATCGGGTCATACAGCGCCGCAAGCAAAATCCCGACCACAGCGGCGTTAATGCCGGCAAGCGCCGCTTGGAAGCGTGGATGACGGCGAAGCCAGTGCCAAAACGGAAACGCGCCAAGAACGAGCAAAAAGGATGGAAGAAAAATGGCTGTGGTAGCCACTAGCGCTCCCTTCCAGCCCAACGCCGCCATTCCAATATACGCGGCAAACGTAAACAGCGGCCCAGGGACGGCTTGGGCGGCGCTGTAGCCGGCTAAAAACTGATTGGCGGTGACCCACCCTTGCGGCACCACTTCCGCCTCCAAGAGCGGCAACACCACATGACCGCCGCCAAACACGAGCGCCCCAGCGCGGTAAAAGCTGTCAAACAGCGCCAAAAGCGGTGAATGGATCCAAGTGCGAATGAGCGGCAGCGCAACAAGCAACACGGCAAACAATGAAAGCAACGTCAAACCGGTGGAACGACGAATGGAAGGCGGGATGCCTGCCGCAGACGAAGAAGGTGCGACGTTTTTTCGCAATCCAACAGCGCCAATGCCCCCCGCTGCGGCGATGACGGCTACTTGGCTCCACGCGCCCGGCGCAAGAAGCACGGCGGCCGCCGCTATGATGGCGACCGTTGCCTCGAGGCGGCTAGAGGCGAATTTGCGCGCCATCTCCCATACGGCTTGTGCCACGACCGCCACGGCCACCAACAGCAAGCCGTGCATCCAGCCGGCGTCACCCCAAGAATGGTGTTGCAGCCAAACAGCAACCAGGCTGAGGGCGACCGCTGACGGCAGCGTAAAACCAAGCCAAGCTGCCAACGCCCCCCAAACGCCGGCGCGCATAAATCCGATGCCGATGCCGACTTGGCTGCTCGCTGGACCAGGGAGGAATTGGCATAAAGCGACCAAATCGGCATACGTTTTCTCGTCAATCCATTTTTTTCGTTTGACGTACTCTTCGTAAAAATAGCCGAGATGAGCGACCGGACCACCAAATGACGTTAAACCGAGGAGAAGCGCTGTTTTTCCGACTTCCCAAACCGATCGCCGCCGGCTTGTTGCTTGTTGATCCGTCAAGGTCAACGAGATTCACTTCCTTTCGTTCATTCGTTTGTCGTGCTACAATCATATTATCATCAATGCGAGGAGAGGACGTTATGAACATTCGGATCATAGCGGCAAATGGCTTGATCGCCGCCGTGTATATCGCGGTGACGGCGCTCATTCAGCCGTTTGGCTTTACGAATATTCAGTTTCGCGTGTCAGAAATATTGAATCACTTGGTCGTGTTCCGCAAAACATACGCCATCGGCATTGTGCTTGGCGTCTTTTTCGCCAACTGGTTTTTCTCGCCGATCGTCGCGTATGACCTCGTATTTGGCGTCGGCCAGTCGGTGTTGGCGCTGCTCATCACGATCGTCTCTATGCGGTATGTCCGAAACGTTTGGGCGCGCATGACCGTCAATACGCTGTCATTTACTGTGACTATGGCCATTATCGCCTTCGAATTGAAACTGGCGCTCGGCTTTCCGTTTTGGCTCACATGGCTGACGACGGCCATCAGCGAGTTGGTCGTCATGGCCATCGGCGCGCCGATCATGTATGCCGTCGGCCGCCGGATCGCTCCAGAAGCCTTCCGGGCCGCTGACGGCCGCAACGACTGACCAAGTGTTCCTACGGCATCGAGCGCACCGCCCATTCGATGATCAATGAACAGACGGCGGCAAGCATCGACGCCGCCGTCATCGTTGTTAGCATAGACCGCAGCTTGGGATGAATACGGGGGCGAAAGTGAAGGATGGTGAGGCTGACAGCAACCCCTCCGCCCCATACGACAAGACCCACGGGCGTCATAAGCACGTCCCAGTCGCTAATCCAGAGATAAATCACAGCCGCATGGCAGGCCAGCAGCGCGTAGATGCTCGTTTTCACCGCTCTCCCTCCACCCGATACGAAGGCTGGGCCTTCGAAACAGCCGAAACCGGCCGTTTCGCCATTCTCACAGACTCAAAACTATGCCAGCAAATCCCCGCCACAATGACCGCCAAACCGACAAACGCCCATCCGTTCGGAAGTGGAGCGGATAAGAACAGCACTTCGCCGATAACAGCAAAAATCACTTCTCCGGATTGCGTCGCTTCAACAGCAGCCAGCTTCCGCTCATTTCCTTTCGCCCGGTCAGTGGCGATGAAAAAAAGCGTCGTCGCGATAACGCCCGAGCTGATAGCGACAATGAGCGACTGCGCCGTTTGCCCAGCCGAAGGAACCCCGGCTGTCGCCCATCCAATCAGCGCCACGACAAACCAAAACGGCAAGCTGGCGATCGTCATCCCGAATACGCGTTGAAACGCGTCAAGCCGTCCGGCACAATGCTCGATCATTTTTCGGTTGCCCAGCGGGTAAGCAAAGGCGGCGATGAGCACAGGAAAGACCCCCAACGCGATTTCTTTCCAGGTGAGGCGGCTTGCTTGCTGGAACTGGATAAGCACGACGCCGAGCAAAATAAAAAATGAAATGAAAAGCGCCTGTTTTTCAATCGGGCGGCGCACGGACACAGTTCCGTTTTGCGTTTCGATTTGTTCTGTAAACAGCGGGCTAAGCAGGACGCCGGCGACGATCGTGCACTGCCATGTGCCGGCTACAAGCCACCCTGGCCCGTACGCAGCGGCGTACGTGAGCGGTGCGTAAAACAGGCCGAAACCGACCGTCCCCCAGACGATCCATGTCCATGGATGGCGCTTCATGTCGCGCCAAACCGGACCGAGATTGCGGCGGGCAAGAAGAATGACAAACAACAGCGGAACCATAAAGAAAAAACGAAGTGACGAGCTCCACGTCCAACTCCCGCCAGCTAGTTCCATAGACCGGTTCAATATGAACGTAACGGCAAAAAAGAACGAGGCGGCAAGGCCGAGGGCCATTTCCCGCATGGTCGGTCTCTCCCCTCCTGTGATTAGATTCATCATGTGGCAGAGCAGTTTTATTTTATCGCATTATTGAAAATTTTTCTATTTGTTTTATTTGATTATTTAGAACATAGTTTTTTATGATAAGAAGTACACAATAAAAATTGATCAACCCGAAACAGTGCTTCCAGGCGGCAATCCTATCATTACCGCATCCATTCTTCTGTCCGTCACCTCCGTTTTCTTTAAATTCTTACTTGTCAAATAGGGATTTATGTATTATTCTTAATTTATCTATTATTCCTATTTATCAGGAGGTTTTTTTCATGCCTAAGCTTACCTTTTCCTCTGATGTCAAATGGTCTGGCGAAGGAGTACGCTCGGTGGCTGACATTAACGGCAAACAAGTCATCATTGACGAACCCCCAGCCTTGGGAGGCACCGATCAGGGGCCGAATCCCGTAGAGTTGGTCCTAGCCGCACTAGGCGGTTGCATCAATGTACTGATTTCTCTGTTTGCCAGCCATCACGGGGTCGAACTGAAAGGAGTTCAAGTACACGTAGAAGGAGATTTAGATCCCGATGGCTTTATGGAGAAAGCGGACGTTCGGCCTGGATTCTTAGAAATTCGTTACCATATTGATATCGACTCTCCTTCCGATCCAAAAAACGTCCAAGCTTTGATTGAACACGTTGAACGTGTCTGCCCGGTAAAAGACACCCTAAGGGGCGTCCCCACAGTGTCTATAGCGAATCAAAAAACGTCATAATGCGAAAATGGAAAAGGCTGTCTGGAAAAAGTTGAGCGATGACTTTTTCCGACAGCCTTTCGAGGGTGTTGTTTCCTTCGAGACGCTATGCATGACAAACGTGCTGATGAAAGGGCTTCTTCATTCGCCGGCCTTGCATGGCGGACGGATTATTTGTCAATTAACTCAATCGGCACAATTTTTCCATTTTCCACCGCAGCCACGACGATTTCCGATTCAAATCCGCCATCGTCGCCGATGCTTGGGACGTTATACACTTTCTTTTCGTCTGGAATGTTTTTCAAGCCGTCGTTCATATGTTCGCGGATCGCTTGCGGGTCATCGACGGTGCCTGCGGCTTTCATCGCCTCGACGAAAGCGTAAAGCGCCAAATAGTTGTAAGCGGCTTCCGATCCCGGATCTTCATTGAACTTTGCCCGATAGTTTTTCACAAACTCTGGAACCGCGGGTTGATCCGACTCGACAAGCGGCATGACGCCGATCGAACCTTCAAGCATGTCATAAGAGCCCGTCACCCGTTTCATCTCATCGAGTTTCGCTTGGTCCATAATGATAAAGCCGCCTTTAAAACCAAGTTCGCGCGCTTGTTTCGCCACTTTTGCCGTCGGTTCCGAAGCGCCCCCGATAAACAACACATCCGGTTTTTCTTTCAATGCATTCGTCACGATCGTAAAGAAGTCGGTGTCTTTCGTAAAGTCAATCGATGATTTGTAGACGACTTTTCCGCCTTGTTTTTCCCAATACGGCAACAGTTTTTCTGTCCAGTCTTTCCCGTATTGCGTCGCCGTCGGCAAGGCAGCCAGCTTTTTGCCAAACCGCTTCATCACATAATCGGTAAACGTCGGGATGTAGCCGTCATAGCGCGGCGGGATGCGGATTGTCAGCTTGTTTCCCGCCTGCGTGATTTTCGGCTCACTCGTATAGGCCGCGATAAGGAAATTGTCCGTTTGGTTGAACACTTGCAACGCCATGACCCCACCGCTGTGCGGAGTGAAAATGATCGGCGTATGATGCTCTTGCACAAGGCGTTTGGCGTTCGCTGCCGTTTCGTTTGGCAAATATTTGTCATCCAACGGTACGAGGTTGATTTTGTATTTTTTTCCTTTCACCTCAAAGCCGCCGCTGTTGTTGATTTCCTCGGCCGCCATTTTCAAGCCGTTTAACGTCCGTTGGCCATAATAGGCGGCCGGGCCGCTCAGCGGGCCGCTGTAGCCGATGTTGACCGTGCCCGTTTCACCGCTGCCTCCTCCGCTATTGTTTCCGCCGTTGGCGTTATTGCTGCTTGGCGAATTGTTGCACGCCGCAAGCATAAACATCATGATGGCCGCGATCATAGCGGCGATGGACCATTTTCTTTTTTTCATTCTACTCCCCCCTATTGATGATTTATTATTGTGAATATTTAGATAATATTTGACACACCCGTTATTCACCCCCTTTCAGTGCCATCTCTTCTCCTTGCTTTCGTTGCTGAAGAAGATGGAGTCTGTTATCCGCCAATGTACGCCTTGCGGACATCGTCGTTGGCGAGCAGCTCGTCCGCCGTCCCTGAGGCAACGATCGTTCCATTTTCAAACACATAGCCTCGATGGGCGATCGACAGCGCCGCATGAGCGTTTTGTTCCGCCAACAAAATCGTTGTTCCTCCCTCATTGATTTGCTTAATCGTCGCAAACATCTGCTCGACAATGAGCGGAGCGAGTCCAACCGACGGTTCATCAAGCAAGAGCACCGCAGGACGTGACATTAAGGCGCGTCCGATGGCGAGCATTTGCTGCTGGCCGCCGCTTAACGACCCGGCTGGCGCGTTTTGCTTGTCGCGCAAAATCGGAAACAGTTCGTATACATGTTCAATCGAGCGGCGGATGCCTTCTTTGTCCTTCCGATGGACGTAAGCGCCCATCAGCAAATTTTCGTATACACTCATGCGCGGAAACAGTTTGCGCCCTTCCGCGCATTGCACGACGCCGCGCCCGACGATGCGGTCAGGAGGCAGCGAATCAATGCGCTCGCCATCGAGGCGGATTTCCCCTTGCACTGGTTTGTGCAGCCCGCTGATCGTGCGAAACAATGTGCTTTTCCCGGCCCCGTTGGCGCCAAGCAAAACGGCGATCTCCCCTCGCTTGACGGAAAACGTCACATCGCGAATGGCCGTAAAACTCCCGTAGCGGACGGATACGTTCGCAACTTCAAGCAATGGCGCTCCCTCCTAAATACGCTTGAATGACCGCCTCGTTGTTTCGCACTTCCTCGGGCGTTCCTTCTGCAATTTTCTCTCCATAGTTCAACACCATAATGCGGTCGGCAATTTTCATGATCATCGACATTTTGTGCTCAATCAGGCAAACAGTCAGGCCCCTTTGCACCATGTTGACGATCAACTCCTCAAGCCCTTCCGTTTCATCCGGGTTGATGCCGGCTGCCGGTTCATCAAGCAGCACGAGCTCCGGATCGGTCGCCAAGGCAAGCGCGAACGCCGCCCGCTTTTTCTGCTCCTGCGACAAGTTGGCCACCATCCGATCCGCCACATGGGTTAGACCGACAAAGTCGAGCACTTCCATCGCCTTTTCTTTGCATGCCTGTTCCTCGCGGCGGTGCCGTTTCGTGCGCAAAATGGCATCAAATAAGTTGGATGACGTGCGGAGGCGATGGCCGATGATAACGTTATCCATCACCGTCGCCTGTTCAAACAAGTGAGTCGTTTGAAACGTGCGGGCGATGCCGAGCTTCGCCCGTTCGTTCGCTGGCAGGCGGGTAATATCGCGCCCTTTGAACGTAATCGTCCCCGACGTCGGCCGATGCAAGCCGCTGATGAGATTGAAAAACGTCGACTTGCCGGCGCCGTTCGGGCCAATGATTGCGTTGATCTTCCCTTGCTCGACGGAAAAGGTGACATCGTTGACCGCCAGAAGCCCGCCAAACCGCTTCGTCAACCGTTCAACGTGCAAAAGCATCGTTATCCCTCCTCTGCGTGCCGCTCGCCTCGTCCTTGGCTCGAGACGGCCAGTTCCGCAGCAACTCGGTTCGCTTCTGGATCGAGACGGCGCGCTTCTTCACGCTTTGCTTTCAAACGGATGACCCCCCCGGCAATGCCGTGTGGGTAAAAGATGATGAGCAACGTCAGCACCGGACCGAAAATCAACATCCGGTAATCTTGCAAAAACTGCAATTGTTGGGACAGAAACGTAATCAGCAACGTCCCGACGACCGGACCGGCGAGCGTGCCAATCCCACCGACAAGCAAATACGTTAAAAAGTCGAACATGACGCTGACGTACGCAATGTCCGGGCCAAGAAAGCGGATGAACGATGCGTACAGCGCTCCGGCAAGCGATGTAAAAAAGACCGAGAGAACAAACGAGGCGAGTTTGTTTTTCATCGTCGAGATGCCAAGCGTCAACGCGAGCTCCTCACTGTTGCGAATGGCGATGTACGTCCGTCCGGTCAACGAATAGACAAGGCGGTACATGGTGAAGATGACCGCAACCAAGAAGCATAACACCAAATAATATTGGGCGACGGGCGTTTGAAACGAGAGCGGACCGATGTCAGCCGGCGCCGGGATGCCGATAAACCCGCGCACTCCGCCGGTTAAACTGTCCCATTTGTCAATGATCAAATAGATAATATAGCCCACACAAAGCGTATAAATGGCGAAAAAGTGCTCTTTCGTCCGCAGCGCAACAAGCCCGATGACGGCCCCAAGCAACGTGGTGAACAAACAAGCAAGCACGAAAGCCAACCAAAACGGCACGCCGGCTTTCACCGTCAAAATGCCAAGCGCATACGCGCCAATCGCAAAAAACCCGGCGTGGGCAAGCGACAAATAACCAGTATAGCCAGCAAATAAATTCAGCCCGTAAACAGCGATCATCCAAATGAAAGAGATCGTCATCATGTGCAAGTAATAGCTGTTGGTGACAAGCAACGGAAAGGCAAGCGCCAGCGCCGCAAGAACGGCGATCCATAAGCGCCGGTTGGCGAATACAGCCATCAATGTCCCTCCTTGGCAAACAGTCCGTTCGGTTTGACCGTTAAAATGATGACGAGGATGGCAAAAGCGATAATGTCTTTGTAGTCGTTCGACACATACGTTGCTCCCAAGCTTTCGCTGAATCCCAAAATATAGCCGCCGACAATGGCGCCTGGAATGCTTCCCATGCCGCCGAGAATGATGATGACAAACGCTTTCAAGATGACAAGATGGCCCATGCCGGGAAACACGAGGTTGATCGGCGAAGCGAGCGACGCGGCGAGCGCTGCCAAACTGCCGGAAAGGAAAAACGTCAGCATGGCGACTTTATTCGTGTTAATGCCGACCAAATTCGCCCCTTCGCGGTTTTGCGCCATCGCGATGATGGAAGCCCCGATGAACGTCTTTTTCAAGAAGAGGTAAAGCAAGATCATGATGATGACAGCGGATGCGATGATGAGGATGCGTTGAACCGTCAAGGTCAAGCCGAAAATGCTGACAACGTCGCCGTATGGGGTTGGCATCGTCTGGTAGTCCGCCCCCCAGACGAACTGGGCGAATGCCTCCAAAAACAACAAAATGCCAATCGCCGCAATTTTGTCATGGAGCGGCGGTGCGTCGCGAAGCGGATAAAACACAAGCCGTTCCATCAATACACCGAGCATCCCGACCGCGGCCATCGACACGACAACGGCCAACCCGTACGGCAGCCCGGCTTTCGTCATCGCAGTGAGCGTGACATAACCGCCCATCATATATAACGCGCCGTGGGCAAAGTTTGGAATGTGCAAAATGCCATAAACAAGCGTCAAACCTAACGCGACAAGGCTGTAAACGCTTCCAACTGTCAGCCCGTTTAACAGCTGCTGGATGAATAGCTCCATCCTGATCCCCCTTTTTGTTTGCCGTTTGGCCAGACCATCAAAGCAGCGCGGCCGATCTTTCATTCGGTCTGGCCGCCCGAATTGCCTGGCTCCGCCTCATTTCGACCGCTTTCTCCAGCTCTTGGCGCCTTTATGCCGTGCAAAATGAAATCAACGAAAATGTCCGTCAGTTCTTCTTCAGAGATGCCTCCGTCAGGCCGGAACCAATAATAGCTCCAGTTGGTGATGCCAAGCAGGCCAAACGTAATCATTTCTGCATGAAGCGACGGCTTGAATTCCCCGCGGGCGATCCCTTCTCGAACCAGCTGTTCATACCGCTTGCGAAACAACCGCCGCTTGGCGCGGATTTCCGTCAAATGGTCATCCGCCAAATGCCGCATTTCACGGAAGAAAATGCGGGCGCTTTTCTTCCGTGTGCGGATATTGCAGATGACCATATGGACGATGGCCCGCAATTTCTCCGTGCAGCTTTTCTCGGGATCTTGGACAATGCAGGCTTGCTGCCGAAGCAAATCATCTAGATAGGAAACGCAAATATCACATAGCAACTCCTCTTTGCTTTTGTAATAGTAGTAAAAGGCCCCCTTCGTTGCCCCGATCGCTTCGACGATTTCCTGCACCGACGTTTCTTTGAATCCTTTGCGTTCGAACAACTCTATGGCGACTTCCCTTAATTTTTCTTTCATCCTCCACGGTCTCCAATGCGTCATTCTCTCTCAATGATGGTCGCAATGCCTTGACCGCCGCCGATGCACGCGGTAATGAGCGCGTATTTCCCTCCGCGGCGCTTCAGTTCATACACCGCTTTCGTAATCAAAATCGCCCCCGTTGCGCCGAGCGGATGGCCATGGGCGATGGCGCCGCCGTTTACGTTCACTTTTTCGGGATCCATCTCAAGCTCACGGTCGCAGGCGATCACTTGCGCGGCAAACGCTTCATTGATTTCAATGATGTCCATCTCATCAAGCGTCAGCCCCGCCTTTTCAAGCACTTTTCTTGTCGCCGGCACCGGGCCGATGCCCATGATGTTCGGATCCACTCCGGCGACCGCATGGGCGCGGATGACGGCAAGCGGCTTTAAGCCAAGCTCCTCTGCTTTTTCCCGCGACATGATGACGAGCGCGGCAGCGGCGTCATTGAGCCCTGAACTATTCCCCGCCGTCACCGTTCCGCCTTCCAAAAACGCCGGCGGCAGTTTTGCGAGCGCTTCCATCGTCGTGTTCGGCCGCGGATGTTCGTCCGTATCGAAGATGAACGGCTCCCCTTTTTTCACTGGCACGGCAATGGGCACGATTTGCTCGTCAAATCGCCCTTCCTGCATGGCGCGCGCCATGCGCTGCTGGCTGCGCAAGGCGAATGCGTCTTGTTCTTCACGGCTGATGCCGTATTTTTTCGCTAAGTTTTCCGCCGTAATCCCCATCGGCGGATCGCCGATTTCTTTCGGCGATAGCTGCGATTTGCGGAAGCTTGGCGGCGTTGAGCTGTACGGTTTTTCCGGGCGGTCCATCAAATACGGTGCGCGGCTCATGCTTTCCACACCGCCGGCGATATAGACGTCCCCGTCGCCGGCCCAAATGGCCTGCGCCGCTAAATTGACGGCGTTAATGCCCGAACCGCACTGCCGGTCCACCGTCACTCCCGTCAGCTCGAGCGACAATCCGGTTTGCAGCGCGGTCAGCCGAGCGATATTGCCGCCGCCGCTTAGGACGTTGCCCATAATGACATCATCGACATGCTCCGGACCAATATTCGCCCGCCGCATCGCTTCTTTGATCACTTCCGCGCCGTAAATATGCGCCGGCATCGTCGCCAAAGCGCCCCCTTGGCGGGCGATGGCCGTTCGTACGGCCGACACAATGACGGCATCTCGTCTCATCCTGACTCCTCCTCATCCCCTTTGTAGTACGAAACCCGGCAACTGGGCGTTCTCGATGTTACCGGGCTCGCTGCCTTGCTTCACTCATACAGAGAAAACACGGCTTCGCCCTTAATGACTTCTTTTCCTTGCTGGTTGACGGCAGCGACGGCAAAACGGATCGCTTTCTCGTCTTTTTCCTTCACCGTTGCTTTTAAGGTGATGACATCGTTTAAAAACACCATCGACTGGAAGCGGACGAAATAGTCTTGGACAAACCCTTCTTCGTAGTACGGCGTAAACAGCTTCGCGAGATTGCCCATCGTCCACATGCCGTGGGCGATAATGCCCGGCAGGCCGGCTTTTTTCGCCTCTTCATCGATCGTATGAATCGGGTTGTAGTCGCCTGATGCGCCGGCGTATTTGATTAAATCGAGCCGGGACACCGGTGCGAGCGTTACTTCGGGAAGCGACTCTCCGACTTGCCATTTGCGGATGCTCGTCATACGCTCATCGCCTTTCTAACCGCCTCGTTGATCATGATCGTCGAGGTGGAAGTGAAAATGAGATTTCCGTCAGCATCCTCGCCGTTGTTGGCGATCACTAAAAAGCCGAGCAGGCCCATGCTGCTTTGTTTTTCGTAATAATCTTTCACTTCCGCATAGCAGTACAGTTCTTCACCGACAAACAGCGGACGCTCATAATGGAAGCGCTGCTCGCCGTGAATGAGCCCTTTGGCCGGCAATTTCAATCCTTCAATGACGCCGTAGTCAAACACGCGCGGAAACGTCGGCGGGGCGATGTTGCGCCCGTAGCGCGACCGCTTCCCCGTCTCTTCGTCCCAATAAATCGGGTTTGGATCGCCGATCGCCTCCGCAAACTTTTTCACCGCTCCGCGCTCAACGACATTTTTCACTTTCGCTGACCGTTTCCCGATGTCATGTTGGTACATGCCCCGTCCTCCTCGTTTTCAGCATTTCGGACCGCCGGCGACATACAGCACTTGGCCGTTGACAAACGACGACCGCTCATCGGCGAAAAATGCGACCGCATTGGCGATATCTTCCGGGCGGCCGCTGCGTCCGACCGGGATGTTGGCGACGCTGGCCTGAATGAGTTGCTCAAACGAGATGCCGAGCCGTTCGGCAGTCGCTTTCGTCATATCCGTCTCAATAAATCCCGGCGCGACAGCGTTTGTCGTAATGCCGAACTTGCCAAGCTCAATCGCCAATGTTTTCGTAAACCCTTGAATGCCGGCTTTCGCTGCCGAATAGTTCGCTTGGCCGCGGTTGCCGAGCGCGGATGTCGACGAAATGTTGATGATGCGCCCGTACCCTTTTTCGACCATATATTTTTGCGCGGCGCGGGCGCAGTAAAACGCGCCTTTTAAATGGACGTCCATCACCGTTTGCCAGTCGTCATCGGTCATTTTAAACAGCAAATTGTCGCGGATGACGCCGGCGTTGTTGACGAGAATATCGAGCGAACCGAACCGATCGACCACTTCTTGGATCGTCGCTTCTACTTGTTCGCGGTCGGTGACGCTCGCCACCTTGGCGTAAACGTCATACCCTTTTTCCCGCAGCTCCGCAGCCGTCGCTTCAAGGGCTTCTGCGTTTAAATCAATGAACGCCACTTTCGCTCCTTCTTCCGCGAAGCGGGTGACAATCGCCTTGCCAATGCCGCGGCTTCCTCCGGTCACAAACGCCACTCTTCCTGCAAACCGTTGGCTCATCGTGTTCTCCTCCCTTTCGATAACGCTTTCATTTTTTTAGATGAACTGTCCAAGCTTGACGTGCCCTTTGATCAAATTGCGGGCGATAATGAGGCGCTGAATTTCATCCGTGCCGTCGTAAATGCGCCACAATCTCGCTTCACGATACCAGCGCTCGATCGGCATTTCTTTCGTGTAGCCCATGCCGCCGTGGATTTGCATGACGCGGTCGACGACGCGGTTGCCCATGTTCGCGCCAAACAGCTTCGCCATCGAGGCTAAATGGCGGTTGTCCTCCCCTTGGTCAAGCGTAAAGGCCGCGTTTAACACAAGCCATTTCGCCGCTTCGATTTCTACCGCCGAATCGGCAATCATCCATTGGATCGCCTGCCGCTCGGCGATCGGTTTGCCGAATGTGACACGCTCCTTCGCATAGTCAATGGCCATTTGCAAAAGCCGCTCGGCCGCTCCGACCGCACGGGCGCCGACGACCCAGCGGGCGTAGCCGATCCACTCAAGCCCAAGCTTATAGCCGTGATGCAGCTCGCCTAAAATGTTTTCTTCCGGCACGCGCACGTTTTCGAAAATTAAGCTGGCTGGAGTGGAAGGTCCCATCGTATGTATCGGTTCCGAACGCCAGCCCATCTCGCGGTCGACGATAAAACACGTCACCCCTTCACGCCCGTTCGAAGCTTGGTGACGCTCTTTGTCGGTGATGGCGATCACCATGACGAAATCGGCTTCATTGCCGCCGGTAATGAATGTCTTCTCCCCGTTTAACACCCACTCGTCGCCGTCTTTCACCGCCGTCATTTTAATGTTGCGCGTATCTGATCCTGCTCCCGGCTCGGTCATGGCAAAGCACGATTTTTTCTCGCCGTTGATCGTCGGGATCAAATATTTTTTCTTTTGCTCTTCATTCGCGTAATACAAAATGTTGTCCGCCGATCCGCCAAACTGGAACGGAACAAGCGTTTTCGACACTTCCATCAACACAATCGCCTGCATGACATGGCCCAAATTCGCGCCGCCGTATTCCTCCGGCGTGTTGATCCCCCAAAAACCCGCTTCTTTCGCTTTTAATTGCAATTCTTTCAATTTCTCCGGCGCAAGCCCGGGCTTTCCTTCCCGCTCATTGCGCAATACTTCATTCTCGAGCGGCATCAATTCTTTTTCGACAAACTTGCGGATCGCTTTTTGCACCATGCGCTGCTCGTCCGTTAAGCGCAAATACATGATGGTCCCCTCCGTTTTCTGTTACGCCTTTATGCTCGGCTCCACTCATCAAAATACCAACCGGTTGGTATGTTATCTTTATTATATTAGAATGTTCTGAAAAGTACAATACCTTTTTTGATTTTTTGTCCAACGGGAAAACGCCATATGTGTTCTCCCGTTGGCATGGAATCTATCGATCTATTCCGCCTGTATTTGCTTGCGCACGCTAGCGACCGTTTCCCCGATTCCGCCATAAATGACAAGGTCAAACATCCCGTCCATTCTTGTCGCTGTTTTGTTGATCAATACTTTCCTTGTTGCCGGCGATTCGGCGGCGACATAAAACGGGATTTGATTCACGGGCGCCACTTCCAAACTTGTTCCCATGGCCAGAAGCAAGTCGCTCTCCGCCGCTCTAGCGAACGCTTCTTCGATACGAGGAACAAGCCCGCCAAACAAGACGACATCCGGTTTGACAATCGTCTGGCACTTTTCACAGCGCGGCACCTCGTGACGGTTGATAAACGACAGATCATACTTGTTGCCGCATGACGGGCATGTCGCCGTCTGCAGCGTGCCGTGCAGCTCAATGACATTCGTGCTTCCTGCTTTCGTATGCAGCCCGTCAATATTTTGCGTCAAAATCGTCACCGTCTTGCCCATCTCCTCAAGCCAGCGGAGAAACCGATGCCCGTCATTCGGGGCAAAGCCGCCCATCATTTTTAATGAAAACATCCGCTTGAATCGACGCCAAAAATCAACCGGATCTTTTTTGTAATAATACTCTGACAAATAATATTCGACATTGTCCTCTTGGGCGTAAAGGCCGTTTTCGCTGCGAAAATCAGGAATGCCGGATTCCGTGCTCATCCCCGCCCCGGTCAGGACGGCGATCGTATTCGCCTCTTTGATCCATTGCGCCAGTTGCCGGATTTGGTCCATCCTCGTTCTCTCCTTTCCTACGAACCTCTTGGTTTTGCCAGTCTCGCCTTCGGTTCTTTTCGAGGCCATAACGTATAGCTGAAACTCCAGACAAAATCAATCACTAAAACCAATGTCCAACGGGCTGGCATAGTTTTCTCACAAATGGAATCGCCTGCAAGAAAAACCCCTCTTCCGAACGAAGAGAGGCTACCGTAAATTGAACCCTTTCCCTTCCACAAACTCCTTCATGTACATCCGGACTTGGCGGCTGAGCGTATCGGCCATCTGCCCGGTCCATGTGTCGCGGCGGCGGCCGTTTGTCCGCTGCTCATAATACGCCGAAACCGTTTCGTTGTAGCGTTGCAATTGTTCGAGGAATCGGGCGCGGTCTTGGTTGTATTCGTCCTCATGATAAACGTGTTCAAACGGCAGCCGCGGCTTTGGATCCGGCGTTTGCGCAGGATAGCCGACGGCAAGCCCGAACAGCGGAATGACCCGTTTCGGTATGTTAAGCAGTTGGCATACTTCCGGCAGGTTGTTGCGCAGCCCGCCAATGTAGCAGATGCCAAGCCCCATCGACTCCGCGGCAATGGCGGCGTTTTGCGCCGCAAGCGCCGTGTCAATCAGCGCAACCATAAACTTTTCCGTACTCTCAAGCGATGGAAGCACGTCTTTTCCTTCTAGCTCGCCAATGAGCTCATGGCGGTGAAAATCAGCGCAAAAGACAAAGAAATGGCCGTTATGCTCGACATAGGATTGATTTCCCGCCAGCTCGGCGAGCTTCCGTTTTTTCTCCGGATCTTTCACCCCGATGATCGAGTACGCTTGAACATAGCTTGAAGTCGATGCCGCCTGGGCGCATTCGACGATCGTGCGGATTTGTTCATCCGTGAGCGGCCTGTTTTCAAACCGGCGGATCGAACGGTGCTGGAGAATCGTTTCGATGACTTGGTTCATGACTATGTCCTCCTTGAACAGCCCAACGGCTTCTTTTTGTGAACATGATAACAAAAAAGAAAGAGCCATACAACGAATCGGCTCTTTCCCTTCCATTATCGCCCAAACCGCCCTTCCTGGTAATCGCGAATCGCCTCGCGGATTTGTTCCGGCGTGTTCATGACGAACGGCCCGTAGGCGACGACCGGTTCGTTCACCGGCTCGCCGGCATAAAGAAGAAGGCGGAGTTTTTCGCGGGCGGTCACGTTTAGCTCCGTTTCCTCGCCGCGGTTGTGGCGGCTGAAAAACAGCGCTTGCCCGGCTTTTCCTTCGATGTTGTCGGCACCGAACACGCCACTCCCCTCAAGAATGTACAAAAACCCATTGTAATGCCCCGGCAAATCTTGCACGACCGTTGTTCCCGGTTCGACAATCATTTCCACCATCGTGACGGGAACGATGTTTTTCGTCGGCGCTTTGACGCCTTTCGATGACCCGGAAAAGACCCGGATCGTCGCTCCCTCTTCCTTGCGCACGGGCATGTCTTTGGAGCGCAAGTTTTGGTAGCGCGGCTCGGTCATTTTGTACGCGCTCGGCAAGTTGACCCATAGCTGAAGGCTGTGCACGGTTGAACCGGACGCCGGGTCTTCCTTATGGACGACGCCGCGGCCGGCCGTCATCCATTGCACATCTCCAGGCCCGAGCGTGCTGTGGCCGGCTTTGCTGTCGAAATGTTCAAGCTCGCCGCTGATCACATACGTGACCGTCTCAATGCCGCGGTGCGGATGGACGTCAAACGTTCCTCGCTCAAAAATGTCTTCCATCAGCAACAAAAACGGATCATACTCTTGCCAGTTCCCGGGCTCAAGCACCGAACCGCTCTGATGAATGGGGCTGTTGGTCGTCATTTGCACGGTTTTCACGCGACGAATGCGGCGTTGAATCGCCATAACCTCTCCTCCCTTATGTTGCGCAATCCCGGCCGTTGCCGAAAGGAGTGCAGCTCAATCGGCAAACCGTTTCCTCCTTCATCGTACCGGATTCAACGAAAAACAGGCAAGTCATCTGCCTGAAAAATGGCGGCCATACCGCTCGCAAAAAACAAAAAACCTGCCGGCACTCGGCAGGTGGACGTTGGAAGAGGGATTCCAATCCCACCATAAAACTATTGATACAAGGATGAATGGACATGCTCGTTCATCACGTGCAAAATTTGTGCAAAATAATCTCCAGTGTGTCAATCCATGCAAAAAGGCGGGACAATCCGCCTTCTTTTCGTTGCTCGATTCTGCCTTTTTCACAAAATATCCGAAGGAAGTCTCCCGCCTCAAGGAGCGTGAAGGGCAAAAATGTACGCAAAAAGTATGCTAAAAGTGAACAAAAGGCCAATATAAATGGCCTTTCACGAAAGAAAAGTATGAATCAGATCCAAGCAATCCGAAACAACTTCATTGGGCGCCCGTCCTACTATTTGAAGCTGTCGGGCGCGCCAATCTAAACTTTTGACCTGATCGGTTAAAATCACGCCTTCAACGGCCAAGCCTGATGGCAATTCCACTTCAAATGGATATCCTTTTTGTTGCCGGGTGATCGGGCAAAGCACCGCAAACCCTGTCAATTGATTGAACCGCTTTGGTGATAGAACGATGCCGGGCCTTTTTCCTGCCTGCTCATGCCCTGCTTGTGGATTGAAATTGACGTAAACAAGATCCCCGCGATCCGGCGCTTGCATCAGAACAATTCATTCCCTTCTGTTCCAAAATCAATTTCAGCATGGCGATTTTCCGGCGTGATTTTAGCCAAAAGTTCCTCCAATGTCGGCTTTTTCTTTTTCGGGATCAACTTGATCGCTTGGTTCTCAACGATCATCTCCACTTCTGATCCTTGATGAAGCGCTAAACGTTCAGCAATCACGCTTGGGATGCGAACCGCAAGGCTGTTTCCCCATTTTTGAACGGTTATTGTCATGATTGACACTCCTTTCTGTTTGTTTAATTCCATTATACCTCTCTCCTTTCATTTCGTATATACATAGTATATACATAAATTCAAAAAAAGATGCCATCGAGACGGTGTTTTCGATTCGAAACGAACGATTACGATTGATGATAAGACGCTGAACATGTTAAAGGATTTGAAGAAAAGTCAAAAGGATTCCCAAAAAATGAAAAACGACTGCCAACGCAGTCGTATCAAGGGTTTCATGATTTACAATTTGACAGGATCGGATATTAGAAATGGAGGAAGAGGGATTCGAACCCCCGCGGGCTGTGACACCCCTAGCGGTTTTCGAAACCGCCCCCTTCAGCCAGACTTGGGTATTCCTCCGTATGAAAATGGAGCCTATCGGATTCGAACCGATGACCTCCTGCGTGCGGGGCAGGCGCTCTCCCAGCTGAGCTAAGGCCCCAAATTAATGATCGGGAAGACAGGATTTGAACCTGCGACCTCACGGACCCGAACCGTGTGCTCTACCAAGCTGAGCTACTTCCCGACATAGGCTGGTTTACCTTGCGACAATTCACATTCTATATGAACCTCAAAGGAAAGTCAATAGTTTTTTTATCTTTTTTTCGCCATAACGGATGAAAATTTATCTTTTTTCTGAATTATCAACACAAAAGCCCATATCAATACAGGTATATTATACTCGCTGCTTGGCGATTTTGAAAAGGCAAAAGCCGTTCTTGACGAACGATGGCTCATGTTTTATGTGGCCATCTACATGTACAGCATTTGGGACAGCTACCGCGGCTCAGTCGACATGAACAAGCTGTATTTGCTCGCCGACCGCGAAGATGCGCCGATCTCTTCCATCCGAATGGGAATATGGGATATTAATTATTTGGACAAGCGCGAGCCTTGGCTGGCGCTGGTCTAGTCGGTGCTCGCCCCGGGCCTTGGCCATTTGTATGTCCATAAAGTGATCACCGGCCTGTTTATCTTCACCTTTACCATTTTGGTATCGTATTTCGCCCACTTGCCCGAAGCGATTACGTACACGCTGACGGGCCGATTCGATTGTGCAACGAAGATCATCGATATGCAGTGGGCGCTTTATCTGCCACCGATTTATCTTAATTAGGCGAGA
>NZ_JHUS01000036.1:0-8858 GCF_000691465.1 Geobacillus sp. CAMR5420 | reverse complement strand
ATTAAGTGGGGGTAGTTCACTCGTTCATCTTTTACGATGCTTACGTATCAGCGGTCGAATACAACAAGTTGTTTGAAAAAGAACTAGCCCACTATTTGCGGCGCCGCTTTCAGCCGAAACGGTTCGCATGGCCGATTTGATGGGAGGCGTTTCATGATTGTCATTGCCACTTTCGAGAGCCACCTATTCGTTGAACTGGCGATTTCAGCGCTTCAAGAAAAAGGGATTGCTGAACATCAGATTTTTGCAGTCCCGCTCAACCGCTCTGCCGAACCGCCGCGCCTGCTTGATACGCTCCATCACGCCAACGGGTTCAGCTTCCTTGACTTGGCGGCGATTTTAGGAACGTGCTTGATGCTGCTAGGGGCGATTTACGGCTATGTGTTGGCATGGGGTCCGATCATTTGGGGGATTATCGGGGCGGTTTCAGGCATCGGAATCGGCATTTTGCTCAAATGGTGGGTAAGCCGAAAATCCACGCCACCGTCAAAGCCGCACAGGCGCTGATATCGTGCTTCTCATCCGTTGCGATGAACAGCAATGGCCGGCCGTGGAGCAGTTGCTGCGGGGCCATCACGCGCTTGGACTCGCCGGCGTTCACGACAAGCAGCCGAATAGATAGGCATTTCATCCCCTTTCACTGAAAAACCCGAGGGAACACCCCCTCGGGTTTTCGCCGCTCTGCCGTTTTCAATAGACATCTCGCCGCATAAAGACAAAAAAAGCGACAAGAAGCCCTGCAAGCCCCCAGACAGCCAGCACGGCCATCGAAAAGCCAAGCGTCATCCCCTCAATCGGCGGAGCCGCTCCTTTTATGTAATCCGTCAGCCGCAAATTGACCATAAACAAATATTTTGCCGAATGCCACGACGACACCATGTTCGACAAAATCGCGCCAGAAATCAATGCTGCCAGCATGATGCCCATCACCGCCGCCGTGCTCCTAAGCAGCACGGAAAACATAAACGTCAGTGTGCCGACGACAACGCTCACAAACGCTGCCAGCCCGAGCTCGATCAAAATGTATTTCCATTGCGGAATCATGTGGACATTCGCTGTATTGAGATCCTCTCCTTGCTGGACAAATCCGGTCAATAGCGGCAGACGGAAGCCGCCATATCCAAACACGAGTCCGGAGATGGCATACGACAGCACCGCCGCCATCAGCATAATGAGCGACACCGACAGGAGCAACGCGATATATTTGCTCAACAAAATTTTCCACCGCTTCACCGGCCGAACGAGAAGCAGCTTGATCGTTCCAGCGCTTGCCTCGGACGACACTAAATCGGCCGCAACCACCATCACTAAAAGCGGCAAAAACAAGTCGATGGCGTTTTCGATAAACGTGCGCATAAACGTCGGCGCTCCAGGGGCGGATGGATTAATGTTGTGCTCTAAGTAGTACTGCTGCTGCTTGAGGCGGATTTGCAAGTATTTCCGCCATTCCTCAGACATGCTCGGCGACTGCAAGCGGTTTTGCAAATCGACGATTTGCTGCTGCAGCTGCGTCCGCCAGTCGGTCGTGCCAAGCCGTTTTCTCAACTCTTCCGTCTCGCGGTATTGGGCGTATGTAAACAAGGCGACGAGCACCGCAATGATGGCGGCGATCACCCATAGCCGCTTTTTGCGGACGATTTTCAACATTTCATTATACACGAGCTTACTCAATCGTTTCGCCCCCTGTCAGCTCGATAAACAAGTCCTCGAGCGTCGGCAGCCGCGGTTCAATTTCCGAAACCGAGACGCCGGCTTGGACAAGCTTGGCGTTCCAAGCGGCTAGTCTCGACGGCTCATATGGCGTGACGATCGTCTCTTCATCGGCGCGCAACACCTCGGTTTCCGCCGCTAACAGCGCCCGCGCCCGATCCGTTGGAGCGGCTTTCCAGACGACGCGCGCCTGTTGGTTTAACAGCCGCTCAACCGTGTCCACGGCCAAGAGCCGTCCTTTCGCCATAATGGCGACGCGGTCACACATTAATTGAATTTCACTTAACAAATGCGATGAAACAAGGACGCTCAACCCTTCCGTTTCCGCCAAAAAGCGGATGAAGGCGCGCATTTCGCGAATGCCGGCCGGGTCAAGGCCGTTGGTCGGCTCGTCCAAAATGAGCACCTTCGGCTTTCCAAGCAGCGCCTGAGCGATGCCGAGCCGCTGCCGCATGCCGAGCGAATACGTGCCCACTCGGTCATGGATGCGCTGTTCAAGGCCGACGAGCTTCGCCACTTCCATGATCCGATCTGCACCAATTCCCGGCATCATGCGGGCGAAATGTTCAAGGTTTTCCCAGCCTGTTAAATACGGATACATTTCTGGGTTTTCGACGATGCAGCCGATCTGGCGGATCGCGTCGGTAAACTGGCGGTGAAGATCATACCCGCAAATCGCCACCGTCCCCGACGTCGGCCGAATGAGCCCGACGAGCATGCGGATCGTCGTCGTTTTTCCCGCGCCGTTCGGCCCTAAAAAACCGAATACTTCCCCCTCATGCAACTCAAACGAAATGCCTTTAATAATTTCCTTGCCGCGAATCGTTTTCCGCAGCTCTTTGACCGCTAACGTCACCTGTTTGGTCATTGCTCACCCTCCTCCGTCAACGTGATGAGCGAGGCGACGCGCTCTCCAATCCGCTTGTAGCCTGCCGCGTTTGGATGAAAATGGTCGCTGTACAAATAGTCGTTGACATGGAGGGCAAACAAATCAAACGTCGGCACCGCGACGATGTTCGGATAGCGGGCCGCCACTTCCGCTGATGCAAAATTCCAATCGCGCACAACCGCCGACGTCCATTTGGCATCGTCTAAATCGCCAAACGGGTTGTACAAACCGATCGCAAAAATGACCGCTTCGCTGTTGAAGCGGCGCAGCGCGGCGAAAATGCGGTCTAGGTTGGCTACATATCGCCGTTTCGCCTCATTCAGCTGCTTTCGATCCAGTTTCAACGCTTCCCCGCCTTGAAACAAGTCGTTGCCGCCGATGGTCATCACAATAAGATCCGCCATGGCGACTTGCCGCTGAATCTCAGGCTGGCCAAGCTGGCGAAGCAGTCCGTCAGAGCGAAGGCCGCGGATGGCCAAGTTCGTCACACGGATCGGTTTGTCCGTTTGCCGGCGAAGCTCATCGACCATATAGCCGACATACCCTTTTCCGCTTTCATCGCCCGTTCCTCTCGTCAACGAATCGCCAAGAGCAACAATATCCATTTTCTCGTCATGTTGCCTTGTTTCAGCCGTCGGCGGCCGTTGTTCTTTCGTCGGCGGCTTGGCGGCCGAAAAAAACTGGTCTTGCACCGCCAATGCCAGGCCGCCAAGCCAAAGCACTCCGGACAGGGCGGCAACGGCTATGAGAAGCGCAACTGTGCTCCGTCGCATGCAACCACCTCATTTCTTCATCGTTGTCATCTCTCGCGATCCGTCTTGGCATTGTTCGCCATCATTGGTTTGATCCGACAACCGCCGTTTTATTCGCCAATGTTTCAGATCCCAATACTTCTTCAGCTTCGACGCCGCTTCCTTTCCAACCAACAGCGCCCCGATCCAAAACATGATTTCCGCCGCCACAATGGCAACCGCAACGATCGACGCTTTGGCCGCAGTCGAAAACGGTAAAAATGGCGCGATGGGCGGAATGACCCAAACGACGAACGATGCGATGATGAACCCGACGCCAATGTGATGCATGACGGACCGCCTCTGTTTCACTCTTCCGTTCCCCCTTGCTCATGGACGCTCTTTCCAACAGGAATCAGGATCGCTTATTTCCACTCTAACATATACACCGCAATTTCACGAAATGATCCGCCTAAAAACCGAACACACACAAAAACAGTTTTTCCCGTTTTTCCAATTTTCGCTTTCCCGTCAAAAAAAGAAACCCAGCCGAATCGGCCAGGCCAATCGAATGATCACCGTTGTTTCTGCCAATAATCGATCAACCCCATCGCGCACACTTGCAAATCAAGCTCGATCGCCGCATGCGCCGACGACGAAGATGGAGCGCCATGATCATCAAGAAACGTCATCACTTCGCCGCGCAACCGGTGCGCTGCCATTTTCGCCTGCTCGGCAGCCGGCGCTTCCGGATGACGGTCGACCGCTTCTTTTCCCGCCGCCACGAACTTCGGCAGCCAAACGCGAAGCTGGCGGAACGCCTCCTGCGGGTCATCCAGCATGCCAAAATGGCCAAAATAAATGCGTTCCGGTCTCAGCTCCTCAAGTCTTGACGCCGACTGCTCCATTGCCTCGGGATCAAATTGGTTCGGAGATGTTGAAGGCAGGCAAAACGTAAGCCCCGCTTCTTGCAGCTGCGGATAAAAAACGCCGATCGTATCGCCGGTGAACACGCCGCGGCTGTACGAATCATAAATCGAAACGTGATGGTTCGCATGCCCCGGCGTATCATAAAACACAAGCGTCCGCTCCGCACTCAACTCCAACGTTTCCCCGTCCTCTTTCACGATCAATCGCTCTTCTGGCACCGGAAGAATCGGATCAAAGAGCGACTCAAACTGCGCGCCGTACACCGCCTTCGCTCCAGCGATGAGGCGCGATGGATCAGCCAAATGCCGCTTCCCTTTCGGATGGACGACAACCATCGCATTCGGGCAATGCTGAAGAAGCAACCCCACGCCGCCCGCATGATCCAAATGAATATGGGTGACGATGATATAGCGAATATCAGACGGATCAATATGAAGCGCTTTCAACCCAGCAAGCAAATGCGGCACCGACGGGCTTGGCCCTGTTTCCACGATCGCCAAGTTCTCTTCGTGAAGCACGTATGTACCGGTGCGCTGCGGCATGCGCAAATCATACAAATCGATGAGTGAAATGCGGCGGCCGAGATCAAGCGGCTGTGCCATGTTCCCTCTCCCCCTTTGGTTGATGATGCAGAATATTTTAACATAGAAACCGGCTTCCCGCTACAGGGGTTGATAAAAAAGCAGCCCCTGCCCAGAGGGCAAGAGCCGCCTTCTCGTTTCAACTGTCGTCAACGGGGCAACAACTGCTCCGCGCGCTATTTTTGAGGGCAGGCGCTGTCGACCGTTGCCCTCCGCAGCACGAACAAGCTCCCTGATGCTCAACCCGATCGCATCCAACGCTGCCGCCAACGGAAAGACACTGTCGTTTGCCAAGCGCCCCCTAATGCTTACGACGCCAACTCCCTGCCAGTCGCCTTTCCTTTCCGCCCGTTTCGGATCGCCACCCATACTGCCGCCGCCCAGCCGATGACGATGAGGCCGTACACAGCAGGATAAACCGGCGCCGGGGCTTCCCAAGCGTGCAGAAGCGTGCGAACGTTTGTCAAAATAATCAATCCGCCAACCAACACTCCAAGCAAATGGGACGGCAGTTTACGCACAAGCCAAGCGGCGATCGGTGCAGCGACGACCCCGCCAGCCATGAGCGTCAGCACCCAGTGCCAGTTCACTTGCTCCCAACCAAGCGAAATGACGAATCCTAGCGTCGCCGACAGCGCGACGGCAAATTCGGATGTATCGACTGTGCCGACCACCTTGCGCGCTTCCATGCTTTTATTGGCCAACAACACCGGCGTCGCAATCGGCCCCCATCCTCCACCGCCGGTCGCATCAAGGAAGCCAGCCACCAATCCGAGAGGGACGAGCTGCTTATTGGACCACTGTTTTCCGGGCGTCGACGGCGCGCGGCCGTTCAACACTAAAAATCGATAAATAATGTAAAAGCCAAGCGCCAACAAAAACAAGGATACATATGGTTTAATCAAATCTCCCGGCAAGTTGCTTAAAAAGCATGCTCCGACAAACGCGCCGACCGACCCGGGAATGATGAGCCTAAAGGCCATGCGGCGGTCGACGTTGCCGAACTTCCAATGGGAAGCGCCAGATGCCGCCGTCGTCACCACTTCCGCCAAATGAACGGACGCCGAGGCGACGGCCGGAGCAATGCCGAACGTCAATAACAACGTCGACGACGTGACGCCATACGCCATCCCAAGCGAGCCGTCAATCAGCTGGGCGATAAATCCTACAAACACAAAAACGATCAGTTTTTTCATTGGTTTCCCTCCGTTTGCAATGGTTGAGCGCGTTACTTATAATTTAAATCTCATTATTCATAGATGTCAACTATGAATTTTAAAAAAATAAAAAATGCGATCATTTATTTTAGTCCCTGCTCGCAAGATGACGTTGCGAACACCGACGGCTTGGCGGCCGGCGGACGGAAGGCGCCGCGCGGCCGTCCATAAAGACAAACAGCCGCCTGCAGAAAAAAGGCGCCCCGAATATGGCGACGGGACACCTTTTGAATGCTGGCTTTCGATCAGAACTTCCCTTGATACCGCTCGACTTCCCAAGCGTGGACCGCCGTGCGGTAGCTGTTCCATTCGTCTTTTTTCATCGCGACGTATTCGTTGAATACGTGCTCGCCAAGCGTCGCGCGGCCGATTTCTCCGCTTTCGAACGCAGCGATGGCCTCGCCCAAGTTTTCCGGCAAGTTGTCAATGCCAAGCTCCGCACGTCGTTCTTCCGACATATGGAAGATGTCTTCATCAATCGGCGCCGGAGCGGTTAAACCTTTTTCGACACCGTCAAGGCCAGCGGCAGCGATGATGGCATACGCCAAATACGGATTGGCCGACGGATCCGGGCAACGGAGCTCAACGCGCGTCGCGACGCCGCGTTTGGCCGGAATGCGGATGAGCGCCGAACGGTTGGAAGCGGACCAAGCGATGTAGCAAGGCGCTTCATACCCTGGCACAAGCCGTTTGTACGAGTTGACAAGCGGGTTCGTAACCGCCGCGAAGTGTTTTACGTTTTTCAGCAAGCCCGCGATGAATTGGTACGCTGTTTCTGACAACTGGTTCGCATCGTTCGGATCAAAGAACGCATTTTCCCCATCTTTGAAGAGGGAAATGTTGACATGCATGCCTGAACCGTTGATGCCAAACACCGGTTTTGGCATAAACGTCGCATGGAGGCCGAACTTGCTGGCAATCGTTTTGACAACCCATTTGTACGTCGTCGCATTGTCAGCCGCACCGAGCGCATCGGCATATTTGAAGTTGATCTCATGCTGGCCTTCCGCCACTTCATGGTGCGACGCTTCAATCGTAAAGCCCATCGCTTTTAAGGCGCGGTAAATTTCAAGGCGAACGCGTTCGCCCAAGTCTTTCGGAGACGGTTCGAAATAACCGCCGCCATCATGGAGCTCGAGCGTCGGATTGCCGTTTTCATCGGCTTTGAACAGGAAAAACTCCAGCTCCGGACCGACCGAGATCGCATACCCTTTTTCCGCCGCCCGCTCCACCGTTTTTTTCAACACGTTGCGCGGGTCGCCCTCAAACAGCGTGCCGTCCGGATTGGTCACCGAGCAGAGAAAGCGCGCTTCCGCATAGCCTTCCTCGACCGTCCACGGCAAAACAGCAAACGTATTCAAATCCGGAAGAAGATACAAGTCGGAACGGTTGATCGGCGAGAAGCCTTTGATCGACGAACCATCAAACATGATTTTCCCTTCGACAACATCATCAAGCTGTTCAGCCGTCACGGTCACGTGCTTTAAGATCCCTTCAATGTCGACAAACTGCAAATGAAGAAGTTCAACGTTCTTTTGTTGGATCGTTTCTTTAATTTGTTCAAGCAATCCCGTTTGGGTGGAGGAAACGAACGATTTTGACATGTCACATTACCTCACATTCGCACGTTTATTTTTCTAACATGATTTTATTATAGAAAAAGAGCGGCGGTTTGACAATACCTTTTTAATAATTTTTCTGTATTTTTATTAGGAAATGTTTGCAATCGCTTTCAAAACACATTAAGGAGATATGAATATTTATGCAAAAAAAGAAGGAGGCGAAAAGAGGCCGCCTCTTTCGCTTCCTTCAGCCATCCGCTCCTGATGTCATGTTTTCTTCATCCTCCGCCATGATCCGGACGGAATAAGCGGAAAACCAGCCGCTTTTTCCGGCAGATAGACGTACACATACCCTTCGATCGGTTTGCACGCGTCGCGAACCCACACCCGCTCATATTCATTGTTGCTCCGCCCCTCGACGTAGTCTTCCAGTTCGTCCATCGCCTTGAGCCCTTCTTCTGTCACGGTCAGCCACTCCCCCTCAACTTCCCCCTCTTCCCCAAGCACAAGCGCAGGGTATGGGCCAACGTTGTATAAGCGGCCGTTTACTTTCCCTGAGCATACAGCGCGAACGTACGGAGCGACCACTTCATGGTTTTCTTCGCCAGTCAGCAGCGTGCCATACACAAACACCCGATATCGCCCTTCCGCCATCTCCTCGTTCTCCTTTTGTTTACATAACATAGATTATGAAAACTCAAGGAAAGGAAACAAAAACAATGGAAGCCCTTCCTCTCATCCATCCTTGCCGCTCCGAGGCGGCGCCAGTGTGAATTTGTTCAGTAGATCGCGGCCACAAAAACGCCGTGCCGGCTGCACTCGCAAGCCAACGGCACGGCGATGGCGATTCCGCAACGAACGAATGATGCTTTCTCCATCATACCCGCTTCACAATGAAAAGTCAAGCAAATTGTTACAGTGGAGTCAGTCAAGACTTTGTGGAGAACATTTTTTCGGTTCACTACGGGCGTTGTCAATCACTAGTTAGCGAACCATTTTCAGGAATTAATATCGTAAGCGCTTTCGGACTCTCATCCCTCATCTTGAGGCGATGATACGATATTCCATTTTTTTACACCCAACCACCATCCCGGAGCGCCGACAACGCTTGATGGATCGGCGTCCCGGATGACCGCTGCAGACACGGTAGATTCTGACGCACCACATCTGCCCATAACCGTCCTGCCTTCCGTTTGGCCTGTTCGATCCGCTTGGACGTTGTTGAGGCCGAGACGGCC
>NZ_JHUS01000035.1:0-1251 GCF_000691465.1 Geobacillus sp. CAMR5420 | reverse complement strand
CCCACATACATCAGCGGCACGACAACAAGCGTTACGATCGTCAACACCACACTCTGTGAAAGCATGACCACTATAGCGCCCATCAAAGTCAACGTGCTCGAGACGACCTGGACAACAGTACTGTTAAATGTCTGGCTCATATTGTCGATGTCGTTTGTAATCCGGCTCATCAGCTCCCCTTGCTGGCGGCGGTCAAAAAACGAAATCGGCAGCTCATGAAAATGGCGAAACAACCGCTCTCTGATCGCATGCACCGTCCGCTGGCCGACATCGATCATCCAATAGTTTTGCAAAAACGTCGCCGCGCCAAGGGCCATATAAATGGCAAGAAGCAAAACGAGCGTCGCTAAAAAACCGTCCGTCCTCCGCTCGACGATGTACACATCGACCGTCCAGCCGATGACGTACGGACCGGCGAGCGCCAGCGCTGAGCTGACGACAACCATGGCCATAGCCGCAAACAGCTTTCGCTTTTGCGGAGCGATAAATGCCCAGAGCCGCCGCAAGGTGCCGACGCTGTTTTTTGCCCGCTGCGGACTTGCGCCAACACGCGCTCCGTGCGGGCTATGCCGTAGTGACATCCACCGATCCCTTCTTTCCTTCCTGCGTGGCGACGATGCGTCGATACAGTTCGCTTGCTGCCAGCAGTTGTTCATGGCTTCCTTGCGCGATCAGGCGGCCGTCTTCCAAAAGCAAAATGGTATCCGCCGCCATCGCTGTGCTCACCTTTTGCGTCACCATCACCGTCGTGCACGCATACCGCCGCAACGCTGCGAGCAGCTTTGCTTCCGTCTCTGCATCGAGCGCGCTTGTGCTGTCATCCAAAAGCAAAATGCGCGGTTGCCCAACCAAGGCGCGGGCGATCGACAGCCGCTGCTTTTGCCCGCCTGATAAATTGACGCCCTTTTGACCGATCAGTGCGTCGTATCCATCCGGAAACCGAGTGATTGTTTCATGAATTTGCGCATCACGAGCCGCCTGCACAATCTCTTCCATCGTCGCTGTCATCTTGCCGAAGCGAAGGTTGTCGGCGACCGTTCCGGAAAATAGCAGCACTTCCTGCGGGACAAAGCGCACCGCCGTCCGCAGCTGTTCGGCGGAAAACTCGCGCACATCGACGCCATCAATCAACACGCGCCCGGCGCCTGGTTCATACAGCCGGGGGATGAGCTGAAGAAGCGTCGATTTGCCGGAACCAGTCGCCCCTAAAATAGCCGCCGTTTCTTGCGCGTGGATGACAAACGATACGTC
>NZ_JHUS01000034.1:0-1204 GCF_000691465.1 Geobacillus sp. CAMR5420 | reverse complement strand
TCCCCGCTTCGCGCAAAATCTCAAATGTCACTTCCATGATTAATGCCTCGACAAAAGCGGGAAACGGCACAGCCTCACGCTGGGCGGCAATGGCGATGACAAGCGGAGTTGGGATCATTTCTTGATGAAACGTCATCGCAGCAATATAAATAGAGGGCGCGACGAGCGAGAGAAAAAAAATCAATACGCGCAAAAAGCGAAGAGCAGTGGCGATATCAAAACGGGCATAATAATCCTCTACCGCTTGAAAAAATTGGATAAACAAAGCCGGCACAATCAGGATAAACGGCGTCCCCTGAATCAAAATCGCAATCCGCCCCTCCAGCAAATTCGCCGCCACCACGTCGGGACGCTCGGTATGGTAGATCGTCGGAAATGTCGTAAACGTTTGATCTTCGATTAACTGTTCAATATAACCGGACTCAAGCACGCTGTCCGTATCAATGCGGCGCAGGCGCGCTCTCACTTCCTCGATAACCTCGTCATTGGCAATGCCTTTGATGTACATGATCGCGACATCCGTTTGCGTCACGGTGCCGATTTGCATCGTTTCCAGCCAAAGATTGGGATTTTTAATGCGGCGGCGGATCATCGCGGTGTTCGCGCGCAACGACTCCGTAAATCCCTCGCGCGGCCCGCGGCCGGCGATTTGCGTTTGCGGCTCCTCGATTGCACGATATTGGCCGCCTTTCGTGCTGGCGCTGACAGCGGACGGCACCCCGTCCAACACGATGCTGGTCTTCCCCGAAAACAGCTCCAAAAACAGGTGTTCCCAATCGACGACATGCTTCACACCGCCCACCGCGGCCAACTTTTGTTCGATCCACGGAAACGATTCTTTTTCTGTTAATGACAGTGGAAATGACGCCTCTAGCAACGGCGTCAGCAAAAACTCGTACACATGTTTTTCGTCAACAAGACCATCCACAAAGACGATGGCTGCATTGATTTGCCTCTCTTGACCCAGCGAAAACCGACGGATGACGACATCGCTGCTTTGTCCAGTCGTTTGGCGGATGATGTCAAGGTTGACGGCTAATTCAGCTGACATCGGCTCTTGCGGGACGTCCGCCGCCTCGCCGCTATGGTCCGGTCCTTCTTGTTTCACCCTGTCATTGATCTGCTTTTTTTGTCGGCCCATTCCCCATTGAAACAGCATGTTTTTCCTCCTCACTCCGCTTCCTTTTTATCCCTCATTATGGAC
>NZ_JHUS01000033.1:0-2012 GCF_000691465.1 Geobacillus sp. CAMR5420 | reverse complement strand
ACTGAACGGCGAGCGGCTGTTTGACTGGCTCAAAGCCCGATTTTCGAGCGCGGCTGCTTATGCGATGGCCGGTGTCAGCAGCGCATTCTTGCTTCTTCATAGTTTTGTCACGTTAAACGATACGGTCACGTTTACCACCACATCTTATTTGACGGCGACGCCGAGATGGGCGCTGATTTTGGTCATCGTGGCCGTTTGTTTTTATAACTCGTACCAAGGCATCGACTCGATTGCCAATACTTCCATGATCATTTGCCCGTTCGTCATCGTGTTTGGTTTTTTCGTGATGCTCTCGACCACACCGCATAAAGATTATTCACTGCTCAAACCAATGCTTGAGCACGGCATGGAGCCTGTATGGCGCGCTATGATGTACGCGGGGGCCGGATATGCGGAAGTGATTGTTCTTTTGTTTCTTTCTCATCGCCTGCCTCGCCCGTTTTCATGGAAGGCGCTTGCCGCCATCGCTGTTTTCACAGCCGGGCTGAGCATCGGGCCGACGATTGGCGCCATCACCGAATTTGGCCCCGAGCAGGCGACGCGCCTTCGCTATCCGGCATTTGAGCAATGGCGGATGGTCAGCTTAGGGACGTACATTGAACATGTCGACTTTATGTCGATCTACCAGTGGATATCAGGCGCCTTTATCCGCATCTCCTTGTCGATGGCGCTCATTGTAGAGCTGTTCCCGATCCGCCATCCGCAAACCCGCCGTTGGGTGCTCATTGTCCTTTACTTGGCGATCACATTGGCGGCGCTGGCGCCAGGCAGCGATGAACAGTTTTTGCATTTTGTCAAACATGGGGTGCTGCCGTCATCGCTGCTGTTTAGTCTTGCGCTGTCCGTTGTGTTAAGTGGTTTCGCTTTGTTGGCATACCGAAAAAAGAAAAGAGGGGTGGCAGGATGAAACGACCGATGCGAGCCGCCGAAGGCAAGCGGTTGAAAGACGATTACACAGGGCTCGAGACCGTCATCATCTCCGAAGAGGCGTTGCGCACGATGTACGCCAAATGCCCGGATGTCATCATGACGGAAGCCGCGATTCCATCCTCTTTGCCTGACGGCTCGGCGGCTGTGGTGCACTTGCTGTTTATTTATTGTGAAGAACTGTGCGATACGCAAATGCTGCAAAAAGCCGTCTATCCGATGTTCCGTGAACTGTGCGAACAGCATCCGTGCTTTACGGCTGCTGACATCGAGGCCCGCAAACCGGCGGCGCTTGAGTATATGGGAAAAGAAGTGCGGATCGATGATCTCAACTTCAAGCTGTTTAGCGGTGATTTGCTCATTTATTTTCACGAAGCCGATGTCTTGTACACGATGCCGCTCGCCAGCCCGCCCAGCCGCGATCCGGAAGAGTCGAACACGGAAGTATCGATTCGTGGACCCAAAGATGGATTTATTGAAGAAATCAGCAAAAACGTGGCGCTCATCCGCAAGCGGCTGCGCTCGCACCGGCTCGTCTATGAACCGTTTGTCATCGGCACGCGCAGCCAGACAAAAGTCGGGCTCCTTTATGTCGATGATATTGCCAACACGACCATCATCGATGAGGTGAGAAGCCGTCTGCTCAGTTTGTACATCGACTCGGTGACAAGCACCAATCAAATTGAGGAGTGGTTGTCTGACACCCGGTTTTCTTTGTTCCCGATGTTCGGTTATACCGGGCGGCCCGATTTTGCCGTCAATTCGCTCCTTAACGGCCGTTTTATCATCTTGGTCGACGGGGCGCCGACCGCCTTGATCGGCCCGGGCAATTTAACGTTTTTGCTGAACACGTCGGAAGATAACAACACGTTTTTCTTGTTTGTCGTATTTCAGCGCCTGCTTCGGCTCGTCGGCACTTCGGTCGCCATTTATTTGCCGGGCGCCTGGGTCGCCTTGACCTCCTTCCATCCGGACCAGCTTCCGTTCACCTTGCTGGCGACGCTCATTTTGTCGCGCCAAGGAGTGCCGCTTCCAGTGCCGCTGGAGATGTTTGTGATGATGATTTTGTTTGAGGTGTTTAAGGA